>NZ_CEYAVF010000016.1:50754-79025 GCF_982785585.1 Reinekea sp.
GAAACTTACAGTGAAACCATTGCGCGTCTGCAGACCGAAATGTCCGCCGAAGCCGATGCCATGAATAAGCTGGAGGCCAAGCTGCAATCTCAGTTAGCCCAGTTGAACCAGGAAAAAGAACAGCTGGTCACCCAACTGGAAGATGGCACCACCGCCATTAAACTGCCTGAAAGCATCTTATTTGCCTCCGGCTCGGCCGAGTTAAACGCCGAGGGGCGCCAGGCGCTGGGCCTGCTTGCAGAGGCGTTGCAGAGCTTCCCCAACTATTTGATCAGCATTCAGGGCCATACCGACAGCCGCGGCATCGCGCCGAGCACCCTGCAACAGTATCCATCGAACTGGGAACTCTCTTCAGCCCGGGCGGCCATCGCCGTGCGTGAACTGATTGGGCAAAAAATTCCAGCAGGCCAGCTGCAGGCCGTCGGTTTTGCCGCTACCCGTCCCCTAGTGGCCGAAACGAGTCGTGCAACACGGCAACAGAATCGCCGCATAGAAGTGATACTGCTGCCCAACCAGTTTAAGACCAAGCTCTTAGAACCGCGCTAACCACGCAGCGGCTGGGGCCAGGATTTTGAGCACAGATAACACAAAGGGTCGACATCTTTGCGGATGCCGACCCTTTTTTATAAGCGTCTGTTTTATGGTCGCTCGATGCCTAGGTTATAGGCCCGGCGGTGTTGCTTCCAGATAGGGTGGGCAGCTGTCCGCCCAGGTCTCCGCTATATAGCAGCCGTTGGCATCCCGAAACAGATTTCCCGTTTGCGATCCGGCACCGTCGTTGAAGATTAGATTGGCGCTGGCGCTGCCCAAGTTAAACTCAAAACCGAACCAGCCGTCACCCAAGTCGGTCATCGGCACACCGGGCCAACCCTCGGTCGGGGTAGTTAGGGCCTCCCAAAAGTAGATATTGGCGCCGGCCCAGGCCGCTGGCTTCTGAAACACCACCTGCAAACCGGGGGCCGGGTTGTCGATATAGTCGGAGCTCACGGTCAGGCTCTCGTCGAAATGATAGGCGAAGCTATAGTTGGCGGCGTGCTCCGCCGTCAACAGGCTGCTGACGCCGGTGGCGACTAGCGCTTCGGCCACGTCCAAATCGGCGACACCATCCGCGACCAAACGCTGCCAGCTGGCATCCTGATTGCTCAGTTTGAACTGATAATCGCCTACGGCTAAGTCCAGCGTGGCACTGTAGTGGTTAGCACCCATATAGATCAGCGGATCATCGTTGCTCCAATCGTTCAGGCTACCGGTCAGATAGAGGGTTTCACCGACTGGACCGACGTCCTGGTCAATAAAGTGCAGAATCACCGGTTGGCCATCCAGTTCGGTCGACACCAGATAAAAGTTGTAAAAACCCTTATTCGGGAAGTACTGGGTCAGGTTGCCTGGATTTGACCCGAGCACTAAGCCATTTTCGCCCACTTGCCCGCCAATATTGACCGGACTCCAGTTGCTGTCGGCATACTTAAATTCGACATCACCCTGGTCCACCACCCGAGACAGCTTGTAGGTTTGGTTGCCCACATAGGCCATCGGGTCGGCGCCCCAACTGTTTAGGCCGCCGCGGACATTCAGATCGAGTCCGTAGGGTGCAACAGCGGCCGGGTCGAGCGGCAATTCGATTGCGCTGCCACCACTGTCGTTGTCGTTCTGGTCGAGCTCACCCTGATTGTTTAGATAGATATGAGCTTCGAGCGTGCCGTCGCCAACTTCGCTCGACAGGGCAACTATTTCAGAGCGAGTAATGTGTACCGGTTGATCGATCGCAAAGACGTCGCCATCCTGATCGACAAAGGTTAACAGCTGGCTGGAATCGGTATCATCCCAGGCAAAGCTAAAGACACCATTGTCGGCGCTGATGGGCCCCTGCAAACCACCATTGTGGTCGGCTACATAGAGCAGATCTCGCTGATTGCCATTCTCATAGTCAACTTCCACTATGGCCGGTACGCGTGAATCAATCACCATATCGAGGCTGTGGCTGATGCCCTTGCCGGTGCCCGTGGTCAGGGTAGCGCGCACGGTGACGGCGGTGCCATCGGCCAGATCGCCGGACTGCCAGAACAGTCGGTAGGGCGCGGTGGTATCGACCGCGAGCGGTTTAAAGCTCAGGCCGCCATCGGTCGACAACTCGAAGGTGGCGACATAGGTCGGCAATACGCCCGGCTCTTTGTCCAGTTCCAGCGTCAGATCAACCCGCCCGGAAACAGCCGAACCGTCAGGTACACCCACCAGGCTGAAATCGGTTTTTTTGGATTTTTTGGCCGGACTGGTGGCTCGATAGATGGCAAATGTCAGCGGCTCTATCTCGATACTAATGTTGCCGGCACGGTCACGCTTCAACTTCTCATCGCCGACGATGGGCAGATAGGTATTGGCGGTTGCGGCCAGTTCGAGACTGCGACTTGTGGTATCGCCATTGAAGACCACCAGATATTCGCGGTTGTCGCTGTCGACGCGCGCAAAGGCATAAAGACCGCCGTCACTCTCACTGTAGCGATTTACATGCACACCTCGACGCAGCGCAGGATGCAATTTATAGATGTAGGAATAGGCGGCAATGGCCTGATACAGAGGGTGTTCAGGATCAAAGTTCGCGTCGGCCGTGGTTGCGTCGGTACCAATCAGGACATTGTCGTTATAAACGTCCACCAGCGAGGGGAACATGTCCTCACGGGCATCCTTGTCGCCGCCATCCCCGGTAAAGCCCTGTTCATCACCATAGTAGATCACCGGGATACCGCGGGCAAAGAACATGATGGCATTGAACAGTTTGGCACGGGCCAATTTTTCCTCGTCGCTGGCCGTCGGGTTGGCATTTTGAATAAACATGCCGATGCGACCCATATCGTGATTACCACCGAAATTCATCAGCACCGAGGCGTCGCTGTCGGCATCGGTATAAACATCGTCCTGCGCAAACAGGCCGGCCAGATTGCTGGATCCACCCTGCCCGGCGAATACCGAGCTGGCTGCACCCTGAATACCGAAGTCGAGCACCGAAGGTAGGGTACCGATGGTGGTAAATTGGCTCAGCACCTGCGGGTTGCCCTCATAGACCTCACCAAACATAAAGAAATTGGGAATGCCTTCGGCGTGGGCGTGGGCCAGAAGCGCCGGGGAAAATTCTTGCCAGAATTCAATGTCGACATGTTTGACCGTATCGATGCGGAAACCATCGGGCTTAAATTCGCTGACTATATCTTTAAAGATATCAATCATGCCCTGCACAACAGCCGGTTGCCGGGTATCCAAGTCATCCAGACCGAAGAAGTCACCATAGATGGAATTCTCACCGGAAAAGGTGGTGTCGCCCTGGTTGTTATAGTATTGCGGATCGTTTAACCAGGCCGGTGACTTAACGTTCTCTTGGCCGGCCGGTAAGAAAGGCGTGTAACCCATACCCGCAGCCTTATCGGCCAGCGACACATAGGTGCACGGCGAGCCATTCGAGCTGCCATCGGGTTCATGACACTCCTCGTACTTGATGACATCGGCGGTGTGGTTGGTAATGATGTCAAAATAGACTTTCATATTGCGATCGTGGGCGGCATCGATTAACGACTGCAGATCGGCATTGGAGCCCAGATGGGGGTCAATCTTGGTGAAATCCAAGGTCCAGTAGCCGTGATAGGCTGAGCTATCACCCTGAATGGTTTGGTTCTTTAAAATCGGCGTCATCCAGATGGCGGTGATGCCCAAGCCTTGAAGGTAGTCGAGCTGACCTTCCAGGCCCTGCATATCACCACCGTGATACATGCCCTTGTCATACGGATCAAAGCCATGGTCTAGCCGGTCACCCGAGATACCGCCGGTATCGTTGGTGAGGTCGCCATTATCGAAGCGATCGGGCATGACAAAATAGAACACATCATCGCGCACATCGCGCTCTAGGTAGGGGTCCTCCGGCAAGCACCCGGTGAGGGATATCGCTGAGGTGGCCAATAGGGCCGCCAACAAGGGTTGTACTGGTATTTTCATTAGGGTTACTCCGCTATGTTTTTTTTACTTATTCACTGCGAAGCCTGATCCTTCAAACGAGACTGCATTCCTTCGCGAAAGTAAGGCTGGATGGGAAAGTATATTCCGATCAATGTGGCACGACGAGTTGACGAATGGGGTTGAAAGATGGAAATGGATGGAGTGTGGAAAAATATTACTATCACCCGCAATGATAATGGTAGGCAAAAGGTCCGTTTCTCCGTCCCGCGATAAGGCTTTACAACATAAAATTCAACCAGCGATCAATAAGTGACGGGTAACCCTCATAAACTTGAGTATTAAAACCAAGAATAAAGACCGCAGCATGCGGTTTTTTATCCTGCCCGTTCTAGCAGCATACTCCAGGGCTTTAGCGTTGAGTGGGCGGGGTCGTGATTTTACTCCACCCCTATAAACTTTCAAACCGCTCTGGGATTGTCACCGCAACCGTCTGCCATAGAATGGCGTTAGGTGACGATAATTAAGTCCGTATATTGCCGCAAAAATAAAAATATTTTTTTAAAGGCAGAGCGTCACTGTGAACATACTAAATTCTTATGCCGCTTTGTCGGCTAGCTCGGGCCATAGTTCACTAACTATTCCGGCACTCCCGAACTCAAGTCAGATCCAAGCCCAGCTCAACAAATCCAAACGCCTCTATTTTGTCATGGCCGATTATTTCAGCGCGGGCAAGGCGAATAGATTGCGTGTCGTTTTCCATCAGCAGTAGCTCAACCATAGCCTTCGAAAAACTAACACCGAGGAACTGCCCATGAACGTAAGAGTAATAACGGTGGTTAAACTGCTGGTGATTCTAGTCACCGTCAATTTAACCGCCTGCATGCCCGATCCCGCCAACGCCCTGATTGAGATTGAAGCGCATCAGGCCATCGTCTATTACCAGCGCGATGGCGCTGATTATGACGGTTGGGGCCTACATCTATGGGATGATATTGGCAGCGTGACCGACGAGGTCGCCAGCGCCACCAGCTGGTCCGAGCCGCTGCTGGCGACCGGGATACACCCGCTGTACGGCGCCTATTATATAATTGATTTACGCACCGACGACTGGGCCGATTTCAAATTTATTGTCCACCAGGGGGATAGCAAAGATTTGGGCGGTGCCGATCATGTTTTTAGTCGCGCAGTGCTGAGCCAAGACGTCTTTACCTTTCAAGGTGTCGGCGAACTGTTTCCCGAGCCATTGCTCGAAGCACCCGTTTTGTTATCAGGCGCCTCGGCCCACTTTATTGATATCGCCAATCCCGGCGGTGCAAGCCTGGTCTACAAAACTCGCTCAACCGCCAACAGCATAGCCCTATGGCATTCGCCCACGGCGGCGCTAAAGTTCGACGCTGAGAGTAAGTCGGTCTCTGGCGGCACGCCGATTAGCATGACCCCAACAACCATGAGTCCGGCACAAAAAGCGGCCTATCCGCATTTGGCCAGCTTCGATGGCTACGGGTTGGATGCCACCGCCGAGGACGCTAAAAATCTGGTCAAGGACCAGCTGTGGACGGTCGAAAGCAACGCCGCCCATGAGGTGGTGCGCTTAACGCGCGTGCAAACAGCACCCTTATTGGACAGGCTCTATTATGAGGCGGCCCAGGATGCACAATTGGGTGCCTTTAATAACGCCGGCCATACGCAATTTTCGCTCTGGGCACCGACCGCGCAAGAAGTCTCGGTAAAGGTCTACGACAGTCAATTTGCCTTAGTCAGAACCGTTCCCCTGACCGAAGATAGCGCGACCGGTATTTGGTCGGTCAGCGCACCCTTAGATTTAACCGGCCATTATTATCGCTATAAGTTAACCCTGTTCCATTACGCCAGCGGTGCCATTGAATGTCTCGAGGTTACCGACCCCTATAGCTTGAGCCTGGCGCTTAACTCAACCTTTTCGCAGGTCGTCGATCTCGGTGCCGAGGCTCTGCTGCCAGCCGGTTGGCAGGCGTTCGAGCCGTCCAACTTGGTCAACTCCGAAGACATGGTCAATCCCGAAGACATGGCCATCTACGAAGCTCACATTCGCGATCTCAGTATAGCGGACACCACCAAGGTCGATGCAGCAGCCGATGGTAAGTACCTAGCCTTCACCGATGCCAGTCGCGAGTCGATGCGCCATTTACAGGCATTGCGTGCCGCCGGCATGACCGCCGTACAGATTCTGCCCGCCTTTGATATCGCCACCATCGATGAGGACGCGAGTGCACGGGTCGATATAGATGACAGCCTGGCCGACTACTGTGCGATTAGCAGCGCAGCGCAAGCCAAGGCACTCGAACTGGGGCTAACCTGCGACAGCACACTGATCAGTGCCGCACTAGCGTCACTGAATCCTACGACCGGGGCTGCTCAGGATTTTTATGTCTACCTGCGCCCGCAAGATAGCTTTAATTGGGGTTACGACCCCTTCCACTATACCGTGCCCGAAGGCAGCTACTCGTCCGATCCGAGCTCCATGGCGCGCATTCTGGAGTTTCGTGCCATGGTCCAAGCGCTGCATGATATGGACTTTAGGGTCGTCATGGACGTGGTCTATAACCACACCAACGCCAGCGGTCTGGCTGCCAAGTCGGTACTCGACAAGGTAGTGCCAGGCTATTACCACCGCCGCGATGTCGACTCCGGTGTGGTGACGCGCGATTCCTGCTGCGACGATACCGCAACCGAACATAAGATGATGGCCAAGTTAATGACCGACTCTCTGGTCGTCTGGGCCGACCAGTACCACATCGATGCCTTCCGATTCGATCTGATGGGTCTGCAAACCAAGGTGTCTATGGAGCAAGCGCTGGTCGCGGTACAGGCGGTCAATCCCGCGATCTACTTCTATGGTGAAGGCTGGGACTATGGTGCGGCGGGTCAGAATAAACGTGGCACCAATGCCTCGCAAAGCAATATAGCCGGTACCGGCATCGGTACCTTTACCGATCGATTGCGCGACGGTATACGCGGCGGTGGGCCCTTCGACGAGCTTGGGGATAGCGCAGGGGAAGATAGCCTGCGTCGCAACCAAGGGCTGGCCAATAGCGCCATCCCGAACGAGCTGAACTGGCTTGACTCATTCGACCCCGATGCCGGCACCGCCAACGACAATCAACTCACGCCGGACTTGGAGTTGGCCGCAGCGGTGCTGAGCAATGCCGATATTGTGCGCATTGGCCTGGCCGGTAACCTGAAGCGCTTTGTCTTGACCAACAGCCACGATGACTTGGTGAACGGCACGCAAATCGATTACAAGGGCCAACCCGCAGCATATGCCGATGACCCGCAAGAGATTATCAACTACGTGTCCAAACACGATAATCAAACCCTCTGGGACATCATCGCCTATAAAGCGGCGAACACCGTCAGTAGTGCAGACCGTGCCCGTATGCAGTCATTAGCGGTGGCCACCGGTACCTATGCCCAAGGCGTGCCCTTTTATCACCTGGGCGTCGACCTCTTACGCTCTAAGTCGATGGAACGCGATTCCTATGATTCCGGCGATTGGTTTAACAGAGTTGATTTTGCCAAGCTGGCGGACAGCAACTGGCACGTTGGCTTACCGCGGGAAGATAAGGACGCCGCAAACTGGCCCTTTATTCAACAGGTTACCGCCAACCCCGATGCCAACCCCAGCGTGGCCGATGTGGATTGGATGCGCCAGTCCTTCCAAGAAATGCTCAGCATCCGCGCCGACAGCCCGCTATTTCGGCTCACCAGCGCAGCCGAGGTTATTAATCGCGTCGCCTTCCACAATACCGGCTCCAGCCAGACCGCCGGCCTGATCGCGATGTCGATCGATGATGGGGTGCACGCCGGTAACGATCTGGATGCCCAATACGATGCCCTTATGGTGGTTTTTAACTACACCGATATGTCACACCAAGTAGTGGTGCCAGATGCAGCTGATTTTGAATTGCATGCCATTCAACAGGCCTCTGCTGACAGCAGCGTGCAAAGCGCCAACTTTGCGCTGATCGCTGGCGAGCCTACCTTTCACGTTCCCGCGCTAACCGCTGCCGTATTTGTATTGCCGCAGAACGGTGCTCAGGGTGACGGCTTACCGGCCGGAGATGTGCCCCCCTTCGGCACCACCACCCTGTATGCCGTGGGGGCCTTCTCGAATTGGGCGCATCGTTATGACGGCTATTACATCGGCGAAGACCGTTATGAGTTCCCGATAAACCTGCCAAGCGCCGGCACCTTTGACTTCCGTTTTGCCGACAAAAACTGGGCCAGTTCGACCAATGCCGACAGCTTCAGCAATGGGCCCGGTTCGGCATTTACGCTCACGGCATCAGGGGATAGCGACAACAATTTTTTACTCACCGTGGCGCCCAGTCAGGCGGGTGATTATCGCATTCAGTTGGACCTGCGCAATCCGGTCCCGGTGATCACCATCAGCGCCGCCAACTTTGATCTGGGTGCCGATATGTATCTTATGGGCACCCTACTCACGCCCAATTGGAGCCCACTGAACGCCGGTTTGTTGGCCTATCGGGGTGCTGGCGACTATCGCGTGCGGCTCGATGCCAGCCCCGGCGACTATAGCTTTAAGGTCGCCGATGCCGGCTGGAGCAATGGCACCAACTTTGGTGCCGGCAGCACTAACGGCGTCACCTTGGGCAAGGCGATGGAACTCGACGGCATAGGTGATATTGCGATTAGTATTCCTGTGGCGGGCGTATACAACTTCAGCCTCGACACCGGCCGCAGCGTGAGTGTGCCGAGCCTGACTGTGGCCGCCTACCCAGAGATGTTTGTGCGCGGTGACATGAATGGCTGGAGCACGGCGGACAGGCTCAGTTATGACGGCATGGGCCGGTATTCTGCCACGCTTACCTTAGACGTGGGCCGCTATGGCTTTAAGTTTTCCAATGAAGACTGGAGCAACGCCTTTGGATTTGGCAGCTCACAGGACCCAGGCTCTATTGTCTTGACCGACAACGGCGGTAATCTGTTGCTGGACGTGACAGTAGCAGGTGACTATCACTTTCGGCTCGATGCCATCGGCGAGGTTATCGGGGTAACCCTGGTACCCTAGTCAGCTACTGTATCCGATACAAATAAGACATTACCGGCCTATAAGCCGGTAACGTCTGGGTACAAAATTTACTATTGCGTCGCTACGGATAACCCTTAAGGCCCACGGTTAAAGGGGTGATGGGCGCGCAGATCCCGGTCGTGGACCCTGTGTGCGCCATCGCCATTGTAATAACCTAGATCGCGCCGCATATGCTCATTGAGATGGGGAAAATCAATTTTATGTATCTTCTTACGTCGAAGAATAATACGACCGATAACAGCGCGCACTTTATAGAACAAACTAACCAAGCTCATAATACATCCTTGTTGATACATCCGTATCACCAACTAAGTTACCACTACGAAGCGTTCCTCGCTTCCCGTTATAGGCATATTAATATTATTATGTTTTTCAAATCAAGAAATTAAAAATATTTTTAATATACTTTAAAGTAATTTAAGAATGTAGCTTTGGCAGGATAATATTGATAACGTTGCCATGGAATTATCACTAACAATAAAGCTCACCATAAAACGTAATCTAACGTTAAGCTAATTAAGCTGGTTAAGCATTGCCCCCGGTAACTTTCAGCGCATCCATGATCGCATTCTCAGATTGAAAAACAGCTAGGGTTTTTTCAACACTATAGGGAGCCTCTTCGAGGGACATGGGTTCCCACTCGCTACGGTCAATTTCAAAAAAGTTACCGCCGTAGATATGAATAGCGCGCGTAAAGGTGTCCGTCGGATTCGTTACTGAATGTATCAGGTTCTTACCAAGGGAGGCCGATTCCCCTGCGGCAATCGATATGGCACCCGCCGCTTCAATTTTACCATTGGGATCGTTTTTCACTCTACGCCAAAAGATATTATCTTCTCTACCGGCATACACGCCGATAACAGCCCACACATTATGGTTATGCGCATTCAATGTCATTTTTGGTGCCCAAACGACATTGATGATTGTCAGCTCGTCGGAAACATAGAGCTTTTCAATCCCGGCTATCGTTTGATGCCCCAAAGCCTGACTAAGGGAATCCGGGTCAGACAGTAACTTATCCACAATCTTAGAAATGTGCTCTTGCGGTTTTTCTTCCCCTAACGCCACTTTGCAGGCTGATACCAACGCTTCAAGATCAAACGACATACTACACCCCTTAATTACAGAAAAATGGATTGACTAAACAGGCCTTAAGTTGTTTGAGCATTACTTTTTTAGACCCCTAACATCACGACGAGCAACTAAGATGAGACAAGCCCCCCACCGCGAAAAACTCGGTCGGTTTCAACCTATAGTATTTATCTTCCACATCCTGTGACTGCTCCGCATAGGGCTGTGTCATCACATCCTGCAGTTCTCGAATTAGAGCATAATTACCCGCTGCTGCTTGTTGATAAGCCGGCACGACGAACCACTCTCGCAGAATGTATTTTGGGTTAACGAGCTTCATCTGCCTAGAAATCTCATCACTGGATCGGTGCGAACTATCATTCGCGTTAATGCCGTAATTGAGCAGCGTTTTCCAATTTTCGAGCCACTCGGTCCAGCGTTGATCGAGCGCTTCGGCGTCTGCATCAAGCGCCGAGTTAGGGTAGAAGCTTTTCTTGAGAGAGCGAATGTCGTTGGGTAGGGACGAGAGCTCGCGGTAGAAAATAGTGTAATCGACCGGCGTTTGTATCATCAGGGTTTCAAGGTCACTGAGCAGAACCTTGCAAAGAGCCTTTTGATCGGGTGTGCTCAAGGTGCTCAGACCCAACTTGGCGGCCCAGATATTGTCCATTTGCGTTTGCATGAGTCGCGGAAATTCACGTTGAATCTCGTCGAGTGCTAGCAAACTGTTCTGATGCGACGCCAGTAACGGCTTTAACGCCAAACAAAACATACCAAAATTCTGCTGCGCTGCGTTGGGTTGGTTCATGAACGAGAAGTGATGACCGCCACCGGTCCAGGGCTGATAATTGGGGTTAAACATATCGCAAAAACCGAACGGGCCATAATCAAGGGTAAAGCCACCGGCAGCGCAGTTATCGCTGTTGAAGTTGCCCTGGCAGAAGCCGACACGAATCCAGTTCGCCACCAGCGCCATGAGCCGACTACGAAACTCACGCGCCAGCGACACCACTTTTTCTGGAGTGGTGAGCTGGCTATCGATCACCTCGGCATACTCACGGTCAATCAGGTGCAACACCAGTTGTTCGAGTTCTGCCATCGCGTTCCGATGTGCGTAATTACGGCTTCGGCGCGCGAACAGTTCGAGTTGACCGACGCGAATGAATGACGGTGCGACACGCGTCGAGATGGCGACGGCTTCGAGTATAAGCTGGTCAGGATTCTCCGAGCGCGAATTCTCTGAGTACCAGGGTCGCTGTACCTGCTCCGTTTTTGACGCGACCAAGCTCAGTGACCGAGATGTGGGCACACCCAATGCGTGCATATGCTCCTGAGCCAAGAACTCGCGGATACTAGAGCGCAACACAGCACGACCGTCCGCGCCGCGGCAGTAGGGCGTACGACCGCCACCTTTGAGCTGCATTTCCCAGCGTTGCCCCTTGATGACGGCCTCGAGTACCGAAATGGCACGACCATCTCCATATCCGTTACCGGTTTGGAACGGGCACTGCTGGGTGTATTCAGTGCCGTAGATCGACAGTGCATATCCAGTGGCCCAGCCGACCTTGCGCATTGGCTCTGGAACCTGAGCGATATCGCCGGAGAACAGGCGAATGAAGTCAGTGGTCTTTGCCATGCTGTCAGCGAAGCCGAGCTCGGAAAAAAAGCCTTTGCTGTGGGCTACATACTCTGGATCTTTGATGGCCGTAGGGCTGACAGGGACGTAATGACCCGTGAAGACTTGTCGCGGCGCGTGGTCGGCACCATCATCCCGCGCATCAGGATCGGCGTTGAGCGTGTCCATGAGGGAATAGTTTGCCAACTTCGCAAGATCGCTGAGTGTTGAGATTGTTGAGGCGGTTTTCTCGGGGTGTCGGTCTGTCATAGCTATTTATACCAAGGCTCATAGAGATAAAAATTTATACTTTGGACCTTATCTCCTTATTTGTACAGATGCTTGAACTTGTTGCGGGTATTGGTTATAAGAAGAAGACGCCCTTTGCGTTTAGGCAGGAAAGGGTTATGGCCAGTTGTACGCGTTGGGATCAAGGTGAGCTAATGGTTCCCTTTGCGATAGCTCTAGAGCTTATTATTCCGGTTTCATTTTAACGAACGCCACAAATAGATACTTAGCAAACAGCCACCCAACAATATTGCCTGATTTATGCGAAACATTAACCTATGTTTTTTCTTACCAATTCCAAAGTATATAAGGAGACCTGATATGGGCATTAACATTAACGCAACAAAACCAGCATAGATGGGTACTAAAGAGACATCATCGGCTGGCGTGTCGTATGACAGGAACACAAATAACGCTGCTATAAGGAGCGTTACGACTGGTAAAAATGATAGGATATCTTTATTCATATTTATTTTTTAACCTGCTAAATTTGGGAATAAAATATTACTAAACGTTGGTCGTCGTAAATTCACTGACACTTGAATCCTTTACTCTCTAAAAAGTCTTTCATATGAGAACGGAGGGGCTTAGCCATCATCGCTGAGATATTAGAAGTCCAGGTCTCCTCTCTGGAACCACGAGAGCGATTGCGATAGTAGTCGCTACAGATTGCGTTGTACTTTACCAGGCCCGCTTCATCTGCCTGATACGCCTCCTCTTTCAGAACCATATCTACCGGCAGTCTCGGCTTCTGCTCCTGCTCTCCTAGCGGATATCCAAAACACATACCGAATACCGGATAAACGTGGTTAGGTATTTTTAGCAAGTCACAAACTTGTTCCGGGTCATTTCGGATACCACCAATGAATACGCCACCCAACCCCAGTGATTCCGCAGCAATCATCGCATTCTGCGCGAACAGGCTGACATCCACTGTGGCGACAATAAATTGTTCCATGGTACCTGAGACCATCTCACTGTTTTCATAAGAGCAAGCCATCTCAGCTCTTTTCAGGTCTGCACAAAAGACAAGAAATACCGGACTGCTCTCTACCCAACGTTGGGAACCGGCCAGTTCAGCAATCTGCTTGCGTGTTGTCGTGTTCCTCACCCGAATAACCGAGTATGCCTGAACAAAATTTGATGTCGCCGCACAACCAGCCGCTTCAATAATTGCCGACACCATGTCATCGCTAACAGGTTCTGGAGCGAACTCCCGAATTGAACGATGATTTTTTAACAGCTTGATAACCTGATTCATATCACATCTATCCTTAATACCTATGTTTGACAAATTAGTTGGTCGATAAGCCGCGAACTTTCATATCAGTGGCCCGGCGTTAGCTGGGTCCGACTGCATTTTTTTGTTATGTGGCAATTGGCTATGCTTCATGTATAACGCAGGGACCTAAAAGCTGACGCTTAAAATAGTAGCTTGAACGGCAATCATCGGCTAGTAACGGTCGTTCCTAGTTAGAGTTATTTATAAGAAAACTCCGATACCAAAAAATCAAAGACTCGTCTGATTCGACGGCTAGTTCGCAATTCATTGTGGGTCACTAGCCATAGATCCATGGTAATCAGGGGAAGGTCGGAGATAATCACACGTTCAACCAGCGGCTCGTTATCGCCAATTTCTTCTACTGTGGCGCAAATTACCACGCCTTGCTTGACCAATTCCCATTGGACAACATGACTATTTGAAATAACGGGAAAGTTTTGCTTGTTTAGATTTAAGCCACGAGAATTAAGTAACTCCATGAGGCGACCAGGATTCTCAGTATCGATGAAACTCGCCTTGTTCAACTCGTCTATCGTCGGAGGATGACCCAGTTGCCGCGAATAGCTTTTGGCTGCATAGAGATGACCTCGAACACTGCACAGTTTTTTGGCAATCAACTCTGGCTGTGTTGGACGAACACTCCGGATAGCAATATCAGCCTCTCTTCGATTGAGGTCGCGTACTTCGTTAGTTGAATGAATTTCGATGTCAATGCCAGGCTCCACTTCCCGCAAAGTCTTGATCATGCGTGGCAGCATAAACGTGGCAAGGAGTTCGGAAGCAGTGATGCTAACATCGCCCTCGATTACATCTGATTTACCCGAAGCCGATAAAGAAAATTGGTTAGCGGCATCACCCATCAGTCGTACATGTTCCAACAATTTGATGCCATTAGGTGTTAACTCCAGGCCTCGACCTCGTCGGGTAAATAGATCAAATCCAATTTCACTCTCCAGCGCCGCCACCTGTCGCCCCAAGGTAGGTTGCGTCATTCCCATTGAACGAGCTGCCGCAGCCAGTGAACCCTCTTCCGCCGTTACCAAAAAAGCCCGCGCACGGTTCCAGTCGAATGTTATTGATTTCCAATCCATACAAATATGCATACCTGAAGTCCAAATTTCATTGTATTACTTTTATTTTAGCATTGGTAGGCTTGTCAACCAAAGTCACGTTAACAGGATTGAATGGGATGAAATTACCGACTATTGCACTTCTAGTAGTGGCAACACTATCACTAGGGGCGTGTGCGAGTCTGATGCAAACGGCCTCTATTTCCGAAGCATATAAACACTATGAGAGTAAGCATTACGATCGTACGTTGGAGCTGATCAGACAGGCAGAAAGGGCAGAGGCAGTGTCGGCTGAAATGAAAGCCGAATTGACTTACTTAAAAGCAATGACTTACGAGGAATTGGGTGAGGGCGAGACAGCTAACACCCTTTACGAATACTTGATCCAGGAGCACGGCAATTCGCAGTACGGCTATATGGCTGTCAAGAAATTGAATATCAACTAATTATTTTCGGTCATTCAGTTTTAGCAAACTATAACCTGAGACTTTACACATGAAAGACATCATTGTTTGGGCAATACATACCCCCGCGGGAACGATCGTTTTGATGACAGCTGTGTTGGCCATGTTCGCTAAGAAAGGCAGTGCACTTCATAGGAAAGCAGGCTCCTATTTTACTATATCCATGTTGGTCATGCTGATTTCGGGTATTGCCGCCGCTTACCTCAAAAATTCCATCGATGACATGATGTTGGGTGCACTAGTGATGTATACCGTGTTTACCGCCTGGCTAACCGTCCATAATAAAAAGAATGAAACTGGACTCCTTGAAGTAACTGCTTTGATATGGGTTGTCAGTTTCGCATTTACTGCATTTGCGATCAGTATGGGTTGGCGAGAGGAAGAGGCTCCCTTTACCTATCTGATCTGGGGTGGTTTAGCGATTTGCTTTGCATTGGGGGATATTCGCAACCTTTACCATTCAGGGCTTTCTGGCACAGAACGCATTATTAGGCATGTTTCGCGTATTGGCTTTTCACTGGTATGGACGGCATTAGCATTCACCGACAAAATCGTGAAAATGATGGGCGCTAATCTTAAGAATATGCAAGAAGAGCAGCTGCTACTCATCGTGGCGATACCAACCATGCTCATACTGATCACCATCTTATACTGGATAATCCAAATCCTGTTTTTCTCCCGCGAGAACTTTGCGCGTTACGACGGGCCGACTGGATAAATGTTAATGTTTGAAAATTTTCAGAAAACGTCAAATGCAATTAGATTCTGGGCGCCTGCTTTTCACTTGCTGGAGTTTTCTGAGTACTTGCCATATAACGCCGCGCTCAGCCGCCGGAGGTGTTTGGCGCTTTGCTTGCGGTTCTTTTGCAAACAAAGTGACAAATACCGGAGGTCGGTTGCAGCGCCTTGTTATGCATCTACTTTTAACTGCGCAATCACAAATAAAGAGTCATCTTCTTCAAATTCCTGATAACTCATAGTTGTTAATACTTCAAAATTCTCCGATATGATATCTAAAAGGCGTTCTTTACGATAATAAGTAAAGAGAAGGCCTTCCATTACCTGGTCTTCTTCGCCAAGCCAGAACGAATGAGCAATAATCCCACCAGGTAACAGGATGCCTGCTTGTCCTAATAGCGATAATGAAAGCTCATCCTTCGTTAAATGATGTAACACCTTATTTGAATATATACAGTCAAACTTTTCATTGATATCAATATTTTTTGCGTCATTCTTTATAAAATTTATATCTGGGAATTTATCTTTGCAGCGTGCTAAAAATTCTTCAGAATAATCTGAGCCAGTAACTTGGTAGTGTTCATTTAAAAATGGAATATCAAAGCCTGGACCAGTGCCTAGTTCAAGAACAGCTTTTCCATCCTCGAGATATTTTTTTAACAATTCATAGATATTGCTTCCATCGTAGTCTTTACACATCTCGATGTACTTATCTACATTCTCAGAGTCTTCATAGAAATTCATTAGATTCCCTCTCTAGATGTTGCATAACGCTGCCAACACGCGCAGCTTTGTAGTGGAGTCGAAGCCGCAACAGAGAAGTTGTCGCTGTGCTTGGCCTTGTTATACCTGGTCACTAAAAGCCAACTTAAGTCCGAGCGCAGAAAAACTTGTAGCGAAAATTCTCTGCATTACAGCACTGGCTTTTTTTGACTTAACAATATAATCGCTAAAGCTGCCTGAAAGAAGACCGTACACAATAAACACAGCAAAGGTCATAAGCATAAAAACAAGTCCAAGAATCATCATACTAACTAGAACGCTATCGGTTGTGCCAGGGATAAACTGTGCTGATAATACTATTTTTAATGCCTGTAGGCTGGGTAATGTGACACGGTTGCAACACCCCAACTTAACCTAAACTAAAGACAAGCTGACACCGGATAACAGCTTATTACTCGGCTCTGGCCGTTTTTGCCGGGTTCCGCTTTTGCTTTAACTGACAAAAACCTAGAACCGACTGTAGGGTGGACAGTCTGTTGCCTGCAAGGGTCTCTGTCAATTAATCAAGCCCGGCAAGAACCGACCATAGAGTCGATGAGTGCTGCAAGAATATTTCAATATTTTTTATATAAAACAAGTACTTATCTATGATTCGTGTCTTTCTACCCCCCGCATCCTATATCGAACAATTGGTCAGCGTTCCGGGCAAATCCAGCGCCCGCCGTTTTAGCCCGGAAAAAACTGGCTTTTCCAACACATTTTTAGAGATTTTGCGATGCAGTTCACGTGGAGCGAGTTCCTGTCGTACTCTAGAGATGAGTCTAGTCATATCATTGGCCGGCTTTCTGCTACCCCGCAACTCTGCACTCAATTTATGTAGGGGAGGGGTATTCGTGTTCTGAAGTATTACGTCTTTATTCCAAACTTAAAGCAGTAAATCGGATTTGTCGAATGGCAGTTAGCGAGCGATACCTATTGCGGCAAGGCGGGTGTGTATCTGCCCAATGCGTTGGCAACAAAATAGCCTAATGCTCAATACGAGTTACGCTGACCTGTTGTCTCTTCATGCTGATCATCCCATTCGCTTATAGGAGCTTTTAAAAAACCAAACAAACCCCAAAAAAACCCCAAAATAAAACCGAACAACTCGAACCAACAGAGTCCCTCTGCCAGCCCGACCTGCCCGCCTTTTTACCTTTTAGGGCCCGCGCCTGAGTGGGCCATATATCACGAACGATTCAGAACGGGGGTGACGTTCATGCACTCGGCGATTGCTGTCGCCATTGTAGTATCCTAGATCACGACGCAGATGTTCACTCACATCGATGAAACGAATTTCAGTACTTTTGTTCCGACGAGATGAAGTAGCGCGTGAAACGGTACGGCGAAATAGCGCGCGAATACGCGCAAAGGTATTGGCCAAGTTCATAGTAAACTCCTAGAGCTAAGTTTTATGAACCGGAGTTTTAAACGAGGTAGGAAAGATATGGACTATCTTTACCAATCGAACCGCGCTGAAGACTCGCGGTTCGGTTGGTTTAAAAACTAAACGAAACGCGGATTATCGTTATCGATCGCATGTGCGCCGCTAAATGAATTCCAGAAATTCATTGCGGTACGCATAGCAACAGAACAACCCCGGCCGATATTGGCCGAATGAAGTTGGGCATTGTGTTTTTGCATGCTCACCATCTGAGTTCTCCTGGATAACGCGAATTATTTTCGCAGTTTGTTTGTTGGCCGACGGATGTCGACATTTATAGGCTAACAGGCTGTTGCATAAAATCAACCACTGCGTTTCAGTTTTTGCATGTTTTTCCATATTGCTTTTGGTTTGTCCACATTGGCTTCTGCATTATGAAAAGCTAACATTTATTCCGGCCGCGCTCGGTCTCTGTTCAGTGTTGCGGTTCGGCCTGCCATAGCCGGTGCACTGAGCGCTTAAAAGCCCGGGTGTGATACACTGCCCGCAACGTTCAGGATGCCTATTCCATGCTCTATACCTACCCGTCGAACCGGCTTGAAAACCTGGTCAGCGCGCTCGATACCTTGCTGCAATCCTCCACCGCGCCGGTGCTGGCCGCCGATGTCATTTTGGTGCAACACCCGGGTATGCAGCATTGGTTGAGTATGGAGCTGGCCAAGTTACCGAGCCGGCAAATCTGCATGAACGCCGTTTATCCGTTGCCGGTGCGCTATTTCTGGGATCTGATTCGGCTCATATTGGGGCCGGAGCGCATCCCGGAGCGGTCGGTGTACAGTCGGGAGATTTTGGCTTGGCGTATCTACGCCCTATTGCAAACCCCTGCGCTGGCTGACGATCCGCTGATGGCCGAACCGACCCAATATTGGCAAGACCAACCTGCAACCCTGCGTGACAGCCGTCGCTTTCAACTGAGCGAACAGCTGGCCGATCTCTATGAACAGTATCTGATGTTTCGGCCCGAGTGGATTGAGCAGTGGCAGACCGGTGCTACGCCCCATTGGCAGGCTAAGCTGTGGCAAGCCCTGGTCGCGCAAAACGCCGACCATCCACTGGCGTTAATGCGAGCCGCCTTGGGGTCTATCGACCAGCCAGCGGCCAAATTGCCCGGCACCTTTTATATTTTTGGTATCAACGCCCTGGCACCGATCTGGCTCGACTTTCTCAGCCAAATTGCCAGTCGAGCGGACGTCGATATTCATCTGCTTTATCTCAATCCCAGTGTCGAGTATTGGGATGAACTGCGCTCGGAAAAACAACTCAGTAAGGAACTGGTGCGGGCCTCGCAAACCCGGGCCAACTGGGTCCTAGAACAGCAGGACGCGCAACGCACCAGCCTGCCCGATGTCGGTAACCCCTTACTCGCCAGCTTGGGCCACCAGGGCCAGACCTTTGTGCGTCTGCTGTCCGATAAGGCGCACTATGACTTACAGGTGTTTTCGCCGGTTGGACGCCAATCTTTTCTCGGCCAATTGCAGGATGACATCTTACAGCTCAAGGATGCTCGGCCGACCCCGCCAGCACTGCCCGAGCCACCCGCCGATGAGAGCATCTGCATCACCTCGGCGCACAGCCCCTTTCGCGAGGTGCAAGCCCTGCACGATTGGTTGCTGCATCAGTTCAATCAGGACCCAAGCCTGACTCCGAAGGATGTGGTGGTGATGTGTCCCAATGTCGAGGACTATGCGCCCTTTGTGCAGGCGGTCTTTGCGCGCAGCTTCGCCAACATTCAAGACAGCGTGCCGCCCCTGCCGTGCTCCATTGCCGACCGTAATCTAAAAGATGCCGATCCTACGGTCGCGGCCTTTCTCGAGCTGCTCACCCTGCCCGATGCCCGCTTCGAGGTGAATCAAATCTTGGCCTGGTTACGGGTGCCGGCCATTGCCGCCAAATTTTCGCTTTCGGCCAATGATATTCAAACCATCAGCCAGTGGTTGGAGCACGCCAATATTCATTGGGGCTTGAACAGCCAGCACAAGCAACAGTGGGTATCAGGCGAAGTAAGTGACCACTTTACTTGGCAGCAAGGGCTAGACCGGCTGTTACTTGGCTTTGCCTACAGCGATCAGAGCCTTTACCTGAACGATCAGGTTCTGCTGCCCGATGTCGAAGGCAGTGCCGGTCTGTTACTCGGTAAGCTCACCCAGATTATCGGCCAGCTGCGCGATGTACGTTCCCAGTTAGTGGCCGCCCGCACACCATCTCAATGGCAGGCCTATCTGATCGAGCAGATCCAGATTGCCCTGCTGTCCAGCGATGCACTGTTTGAACGCAGTAATCAGGCCCTGCTTAAGGCGATCAATGATGTTACCGAATACGCCAATCAGGCCGGCCTACAGGCGGAAAAAATTCCGCTCACGGTGATGCGTGCAGTGTTGGAGCAAGCCTTTGCCAGCCCGGAACAGACCGGCAGCCAATTTATGACCGGACAAATCACCGTCTGTTCGATGGTGCCGATGCGTTCGATTCCGTTTCGTATTGTCGCCATTCTTGGACTCAATGACGGTCAGTTTCCGCGTACCCGCCCGCCGCTCGGCTTCGATCTCATGGCCCAAGACCCGATTCGGCTCGGCGACCGATCGCGCCGGGGTGACGACCGCTATCTGTTTTTGGAAGCGCTGTTATCGGCACGCGATGCGCTCTATTTAAGTTATCAGGGTTACGATATTCACAAGAATGAAGAGCGTCCGCCATCCTTGGTGCTTGATGAGTTGATCAACTATCTCAACCTGGGTTATGGCTTCGACCCCGCTCACGATTTACGCCGCATGGCCCTGCAGCCGTTCAGTCGAAAAAACTATCAGGGTGCTTTGCCTTCCTTCGATGCCCATTGGGCGAGCCTACTCGATGCCCGCCCACTGGTTGACCAAGGCCACCAGGTGCCGCCCTTGGCGGAGCTAAAAAACCATTGGCGACTGGATGAATGGATCCGATTTTTCACCCACCCAGCGCAGTACTTTGCTCAGCAACGGCTCGGTTTATATTTGCAGCAGGATCGCGACGAGGGCCTGGACGACAGCGAACCCTTTGATATGAGTTACCTCGACCGGTACAGCATTAAGGTTGAGTCGATACAACAGGCTATTCAAGCGCAAACGACTCCGAGCGCCTCGGTCGACATCCTGACCTATCGCCGGGCCAATAGTGCCGTGCCGCTGCACGCCTTGGTGGGCGAGGAAATCGCTCAGTGGCAAGATCAGGCGGCCGATTTCAGCCGCCATTTGATCGCACTCGGCGCACAGACCCTAACGCTCAGCCATAGGGTACTCGAACTCAACAGCGCAACACCGGCACTTGAGCTAACCGCCGACCTGCCGCTGACCGACTCGCATGGGTTGCTGTTTTGGCGCCCGGCTTCGATCAAGGGTAAGGATCTGATCAGCCTCTGGTTGCACCATCTGGTCGCCAACGCCGGCGGCGAGTCGTGCCACAGCCAGGCCATTTTTCACGGTACCAAGGAGAGCCTGGTCTTGCTCAGCTGTGCGCCGGTAGAGCAGGCGCAAGCGCAACTGAGCGCATTCTATGCCGTGCTCAAACAGGGTCTGGAGCAGCCGTTGTTTTTAAACGCCGATCTGGCGCTGGCCTGCCTGTTGGGCAAGGACGATGACAAGGCCTTTGCGTCGAATTGGCAAGACAGCTATAACCAGCGCGGCTACAGCTATGATTCCTATATCGCCCAGTTTTGGTCGGTGCGGCCAGACTACGACAGCACCCTGGCCGCCGTGCAGGACTGTTACGGTGCACTGATCGCCGGTATTAAAATCACCACCCTAAGCGAGGCCGAGCATGAATGAATTAGACAGCACCAGCCTGGTCTTGCGCGGCGCGCACCTGATAGAGGCCAGCGCCGGCACCGGCAAGACGCACAATATAGTGCGCATCTATTTGCGCCTGCTGTTGGAGCGCGAGCTGGGTGTCGAGCAGATTTTGGTGATGACCTTTACCAACGCCGCCACGGCCGAACTGCGCAATCGCCTAAGCCGTTTTTTACGCCAAACGGCGGAGCATTGGCAGACCGACAGCGATCCGGTGATCGTCGCATTGCGTGGCAAAATGTCTACCGAGCGCGCGCAACTCCTACTGAACCGTGCCCTGCTGCAATTGGATGAGGCGGCTATTTTTACCATTCACGGTTTCTGTAAACGCGCCCTGTCGCAGCAGGCTTTTTTCAGTGGCATGAGCTTCAATGCCAATTTAGAAGCCGACACCAGTTTGCTGACGCTGCAAGCCACCCAGGATTGGTATCGCGAACAGATGCAATTC
Source organism: Reinekea sp. (assembly GCF_982785585.1). Lineage (NCBI taxonomy): Bacteria > Pseudomonadati > Pseudomonadota > Gammaproteobacteria > Oceanospirillales > Saccharospirillaceae > Reinekea > Reinekea sp. Next base: position 72,786 of record NZ_CEYAVF010000016.1, read on the forward strand.
GATACCTATGACATTCTGTATTCTGCTTGGAAAACGCCAGAAATATTTATCCAACATTGGCGACCGGTGATCGATGGCAGTCACCCAATCAGCTTGCCCCCGGCCCCGCAATTGGACACTCTATTGGCAAATTTCGTCAGTGCCTGGCCGGACGAGCGACCGCTCTTCGCCAAGCATAATGTCGACAATAAACGGGCCAAGGCTGAAACTCGAGCACTCAACCGAGCAACGTTGGAGCGGCTCGATCGCCTAGCCGATGATGGCGATCTGGCCGACGAGCGCGACCTGGATGCCAGCCAACTAAAAAGCTGCTTCAGTACGGCCACCAAAAGAACCGTCATGCCGGCAACGCACGAGCTGATGTTGGCCCTGGCGAGCGGTCGCGATACCGTTAAGATCCGCTTGGCCTTGACCGGGGTCGAAGCCATTCGTGCGCATATCCATCAGGATAAGGACCGTCTCGATCAACTCGGTTTTAATGACCTGATCATTCAGCTCAAATCCGCTCTGCACGGGCCCAATGCCGACGCTCTGGCAGCAGCCCTGCTAGAGCAGTATCCGGCCGCCTTAATCGATGAATTCCAAGACACCGACCCCGATCAGTATGCCATTCTCAGCGCCCTCTATACCGGGCAGCCGGATGCTTTCGTGTGCATGATTGGCGACCCCAAGCAGGCCATCTATGGGTTTCGCGGCGGCGATGTGTTTGCCTACTTGCAGGCCCGCCAGCAGGTCGATTATCAATGGACCATGAACACCAACTACCGTTCCGATCCGGCGGTGATCCACGGTTACAACCGAACCTTTTTGCAGCAGGAAAGTCTGCTCAACCGCCACACCTTTGGTTTCGACATCGAATACCGCGCGGTCAATCCGGCGCCCGATGCGCTCGACCCCGTCTGGTCCGATGGCGACCGGCGCAGTGCGGTGCAGTGGGTGCATTTTGCCAGCGACCCGAGCGCCAGCAAGGGCCTAACCAAGGCATTCCAAAGCACCATGGCCCGCTGGTGTGTTGCCGAAATAGTCGAGTTGATCAGCCAGGTTCGGGTTGATGATGTGCCGGTGCAAGCCGGCGACATTGCCCTGCTGGTGCGCAGCTATCGCGAAGCCGAACTGCTGCAGGATTACCTGACCGCGGCGGGTATCCATTCGGTCTATCTGAGCTCGCGCGCCGATGTGTTTCAGTCGGCCGAGGCCGAACAGTTACTGCTCTTGCTCACCGGGATCTGGCAGTTCGATAACGACCGGGCCTTTATTGCCGCCTTGGCCTGCCAATGGATCGGCCTCAGTACCGGCGAACTGGAAGCCCTGCAGCAGAACGAACACCAGTGGGCCCAGTGGCAGGCGAAATTTGAACAGTGGCGCACCGATTGGCAAAAGCTAGGCCTGATGAGTATGGTGCTGGCGGTGTTGCAGCAACATTTTCGGCCCAGCTCAATCCGGGTCGACCGCCAGCTGACCAACATGTTGCATCTGGCCGAACGGCTGCAAAAGGAGAGCGGCCATTTGCGCACGCCCGATGCGCTATTGCATTGGTTCGAGCGCGCCCGTCAAGACGGCGCGCACAGCGAGGGCAACCTGCTGCGCCTGGAAAGCGATGAGGCGCTGGTGAAGATTATTACCCTGCACGGCGCCAAGGGTTTGGAATACCCAATCGTGTTTTTGCCCTTTGTCAGCTATTTTGGCAAGAGCCCAAAGGCGGCCTCGGCAGTGCGCTACCACGACCGCCACAGCGGCACAGCGCATCTATCCTTTCAAGCCAGTGACGAGATCCGCCGGCTGGCCGACGAAGAGGATCAGGCCGAGCTGGTACGACTGTTTTACGTTGCCGCCACGCGGGCCTCAAAGCGGCTCTATTGCTGTATGGCCAACTTTGCCAGCTTCCCTAAATCCGCCTTGGCGCTGACCCTAAAGCAGTCGACCTATGATGTGCCGGCCCTGACCGACTTGCTCAGCGTCGCCGGCGCGGCCAGCCTGCTCACGGTGCCCGACCGGCAGATCCCGGCAGCCTATTGGCACGATCCGAGCACGCACAGCGCGGTGCAACCGGCCCAGTTTAATGGCCATATCGAACGCGACTGGTGGCTCAGTTCGTTCTCGGCTCTGACCCGCCATGTGGGCCACAGCGGCCACACCACACCGGACCGCGATGAAACCGACCCGGCACTGCCGGCCAGCAGTGCCACCCAAGCATTACGCTTTCGCCTGGCCAAGGGCGCCGAGGCCGGTAATCTATTACACGATTGCCTGGAGTCGGCCGACTTCGCCGCGCCCGATTTCGCCACACTCTATGCGCAGGCGGCGGACCGTTACAGCAGTCTTGCCGACACTTACACAGAGGCTGAGTTCACCCTGTGGATAAGCGAGATCCTAGCCGCGCCGCTGACTCAGGGCGGCAGCCTAGGTGAGCTCGGTGCCGAGCAGAGCCTGCGCGAAAGTGAATTTTATTTTCCCATGCGCGGCAGCCGAGTTAGCCTGCTGGCTGAGCTGATTGCCGAACACCGCGGCAGCGACTATCAGCTGCCGGACCATCTAAAACTCAAAGGCATGATGCATGGCTTTATCGATTTAATTTTTCAACGCGACGGCAAGTTTTACGTCGCCGATTATAAGTCGACCTTTCTCGGCGAACAGCTCGCCGACTATGGCCACGAGGCAATGCAGGCCAGCATTCACAGCAATAGCTACGATGTGCAATACCTGATCTACGCCCTCGCCCTGCATCGCTATCTCAAGGTGCGCTTGCCGAACTATCAACCGGCCGAGCACTTCGGTGGCGTCTATTATTTTTATCTGCGCGGCATGGGCCCGGATCAACCCGGCGGGGTTTTTTACGATCCGCTCAACGCCGATCTGCTGGCTCGACTCGATGCAATTTTCGCCCTACCGCATGACGTTGTCGACCAACCAACCGGGACGCTCACCCTATGACGCTTAACCTAGCCAGCCCCTTTCAGGCGCTCGACTTCGCATTGGCCGAGAGCATCGCTCAGTGGCATCAGACAGATGATGCGCTGTTCAAACAATCGGTGATGGCGGTCAGCTATGCCTTACAACAGGGGCACAGTTGCCTGTCGCTGGTGCAGTGTCTCGACGAGGCGCCGTACCGTGATATGAGCCAGTTTGGCCTGCCGGCCTTGCCCAGCGTTGCGGATTGGCAGACGCACTTATCGACCTTTGGCATCGGCCCCGAGGATGGGTCACCGTTGGTGCTGCACAATCAGCGCCTCTACTTACGCCGTTATTGGCAGTTTGAAAGCGAGCTGTTGGCTTTCTTGGCCGAGCGCTATCAACAACCCAGCAGTCTCAGCCAGGCTCAGCTCGAGCAGGCGCGCAAACTCTTGGCCAGCTATTTTGCACCGACGCCGGGGCAAATCGATTGGCAGCAGGTCGCCGCGGCCAACAGCCTGTTCAGCAATGTCAGCACCATTATTGGCGGCCCCGGTACCGGCAAGACCCATACGGTGACGCGTATTCTTGCGCTGCTCGCGGGCCTGAGCGATCGGCCGCTGGTGATTAAACTGGCCGCGCCGACCGGCAAGGCAGCACAGCGCCTGGCCGAGGCAATCCGCGAGGCTAAGGCGGCATTGAATCTGGATATGTTGGTCGATCAGGCCATCCCCAATGAGGCCCACACCCTGCACCGATTGCTCGGGGTCATTCCCAATCGACTGCAGTTTCGTCACCAAGGTGATAACCCGATCGAGGCCGATGTGCTGTTGATCGATGAGGTCTCGATGGTCGACTTACCGCTGATGGCCCGGCTGTTCCGCGCGATCAAACCGACCACGCGGCTGATTCTGCTCGGCGATGCCGATCAACTGCCCTCGGTCGCTGCCGGCAGCGTCTTGGCCGATCTGGTGCGCAAGCCACATCCCGGTTACAGCGAAGCCCGCCGCAGCCAGTTGCAAGCAGTGGGTATCAAGCTCCCGGCCGCCAGCATCGAGCTTGGCGCCCCGCTCGACAGCGTAACAGAACTGACCCTGAGTCGACGTTTTGCCCACGGCAGTGGCATTGGCGCCCTGGCCCAAGCGGTGATCCGGGGCGATGCTTCGGGCAGCCTGGCGGTCTTTACCGATGCCGCCGATCTAACCTGGCTCGGCGCACACGACCTGCACGATTGCCTGCACGGCTGGATTCGCAACCATTACCGGGCCATCGCCGAACAGCCCGATCTGCACCAGGCCTTTGCGCACTTAAAGACCTTCCGCATCCTGTGCGCCCTTCGTGACGGCGAACGCGGCGTAACGGCCCTCAATGACTGGATCAGCCAACGGCTCAATCCCAGCCGGCAACCCTTCTTTAAGGGCCAACCAATCATGGTCACGCAGAATCACTATGGTCTAAAACTCTTTAATGGCGATGTCGGCCTGGTCTGGCCGAACGAGGACGGGCAGTTAATGGTCTGGTTCGAGGCCGAGGGTGAACCGCGTCCGGTGACGCCGGGTCGCTTACCGACCTTCGAGACGGTGTACGCCATGACCATCCATAAAACTCAGGGATCGGAATTCGATGAAGTGGCGTTGGTGTTACCGGACCATCAATCGCAGTTGCTGAGCCGGGAACTGATCTACACCGGCCTAACCCGAGCCAAAAAACGCTTCAGCTGCTTGGGCACGGCTGCTGTTTGGCGCGCAGGGGTTACGGCGCGGGTTGATCGCTGGGCGGGGTTGGCGGCGCGGTTGCAGGGATAAGACTCGGTGGTCAATAATCGCTCCACCCCTGATCTCGGCCTCGATAGATCCATATCAAAATAGCTAGACTCTCAAATTTATGAAGAAATGAGAGTCTAGATGAATAGGCTTCCATAGATTCACGTCTAAACAGATAGCCTCTCACTTTTAGTGATATTTGACATTCAAATAACTAACAATATAGTAGTCAAACTACATTGATATCAATATTTCCCATATAGTGAGAGCCTAATGGACGTTAAGGATCTAGATCTAGAAGATGCAGTACATTATCACTACGACCAATTCCCCCCTAAGCAGATGAATTATGGAAATTTCGTTGATAGCTTGATTAAGGCGACTGACGCGATAGCTCGATATGATCAGATGCTGAAGAATATGCATAATAGCGAGATACTATTAGCCCCTCTAAGAAATCAGGAAGCTGTTATTTCATCGAGAATGGAAGGCACTGTAAGTACGATGGATGAGATTCTAAAATACGAAGCGGACCATAAGGGGGAAGCTACAGAAAACCCAAATGTACGATCGGAAGTAATCGAAACCATTCTTTATCAGAGAGCCTTAAAAGCTGCACAAGAAGCAATGAATGATGGCTACCCCATTTCTCAATCAATGATAAAAGCAATTCATCAGCGCCTTCTGTCGTTTGGTCGAGGTGCTAGCAGGTCTCCCGGAGAATTCAAAAAAGAGCAAAACTATCTCGCTGATCGAAATAAGAAGAAGATACTATTCGTTCCAATTCGCCCTGAGCAATTGCAGGATGGCTTGGACATATTATTTGAATATATAAGTAAAAATACTGATCCAGCATTGATTAAATCAGCTATGGCTCACATTGAGTTTGAAGCATTGCATCCATTTAAAGATGGTAATGGACGAATTGGTCGAATGCTAATAACGTTAATGCTATGGAAGTCTGGCACCATATCATCTCCCCATTTTTATGTGAGTGGCTATTTCGAGGATAATAAAGACGAATACATCGATACAATGAGGCGTGCATCGGAAACTGGAAACTGGGATGAATGGTGCTCTTTCTTTCTGAAAGCAATCGAACAGCAAGCCATAAAAAACTTAGCTATTGCTGAGAATATAAGAGAGCTCTATGAAGAAATGAAGCAAGTCTTTGCTGAAGTACTGTCTTCAAAATGGAGTGTAACAGCTCTTGATTTTGTATTTACAAATCCCGTGTTCCGCAATAACAAGTTTACATCTAATAGCGGAATTTCTGCTGCAACAGCAGCACGATTCACCAGAACGTTATTAGATGAAGGTATTATTCGAACTGTTGAGGAAGCGTCAGGAAGAAGACCCGCGCTATACTCTTTTGAGCCGTTAATGAATCTAGTTCGAGTTTAAACATCTAACCCTGCCCGGTCGTACTAGGTCATATAGCCGCCTGGGAGAAGTTCTACCATGACCATTCAGAAAACCCAGGGCTTGGAATAGGATGAGGTGGCGCTGGTACAAACGGACCACCCCATTAAGACGCAACCAATTTAACTGTTCACTATAACCTGTCGGACTATAATTAGCTGAGCGT
>NZ_CEYAVF010000017.1:0-34109 GCF_982785585.1 Reinekea sp.
TACCGCCGATCAGGGTGTCGTTGCCCGAGCCGCCGTTCAGGGTGTCGGCACCGGTACCGCCCAATAGCAGATCATCGTCATTACCGCCCTCTAACTGATCATCGCCTGCCCCGCCTGACAAAAGGTCATCTCCACTACTCCCACTGAGTGTGTCTTGACCTGCACCCCCTACCATTAGATCGACACCAACATAGCCACTGGCAGTGTGATCGGCGTCAGATTCGGTGAAATTTGTCACCACATACTTGATTGCAAACAGTTCATCAGCAGAATAAACGGCGCCGTTCGCAAACTCGAACTGATCAACTTGGTAGGCCGTACTGGCAAACCAGTTTGTAACCGTCAGCTGGTCATCACTACCGTTCAACTGAATCACTAAATCATTACCCGACTTGCCCAGCGTCAGGTCATCTAGCTTGATGCCGGCGGCAAAACGAATGGTGTCTGTATAGGTGCCGGTCGCAGTGGCGTCATACTGGCTTAGCGTATCTTGGCCAGAGCCAACACCAAACAGGATAGCGTCATTACCATAACCCGCGTCCAGGGTGTCGTTTCCGGCGCCACCGACTAGCGTATCGTCACCTGCCCCTCCGTTTAGATTATCGTTGCCTGTGCCTCCGTGTAATAGATCGTTTCCATTACCGCCAACCAGCCTGTCATCGCCCGCCGACCCGATAATAATATCATTCCCAGCCGACCCGACCACTTCATCGATATCATCTGAACCCCGTTGTATTGATACATTCAATAATGAAAAAGATGCATTTTCAAAGGTAAGCAATAATTCGTCCGTGAGGTTGGTTTCAGCTAAAGCCGCTGCAATGCTACTTTCAATCTCGTTTTCCAAGCCTGGCGACAGTTCGCCCAGTGCTGCCAGTGCCAGCCAGTGCTCTGACACCAAGGTCGCGTCCGTTGGGTTGGCAAACAAACTCGAAACTAATGAACCAACCAGCCCCGCATCAACAGCGCGGGGGTAAGACAACAGGTCCGTTTCGGCGTTGTAGGTCAGCCCTGGACAAACTTCGCTTAGCAATCCATTGGCCACTGCAAACTTAACCAACAGATTTCGGTACAGGTCATTGTAGGCGTCCCGATAATAGCCCCCGGTGGTCACAATCTGGCCATTCTCACGCCATTGTCCATCGCCCAGATTGAGTTCATCCAGTCCAGTATATTTCTTCAATATCCCTAACTGTTCAAGGCTAAAGGATTCACCGGCCAAATTAAATTCGACTAGACCGGTTGCAGAATTAACATTCAGACGATGATCAGGGTCTATATCCTCAATGGCGATGTTTTCGACGTTTGCCCAACTAATCAGTATGGCTTCAAAGTCGGCGCTGAGCGACTCTACAGTCGCATTCGCCAAATAGGTTAAAACATCGTCCTTTAAATTCTCATCCAGGCTCATTGCCGTGTGCAAATCCGGCATCTGGCCATAGCCTTTGATATCTGCAACGGCCAATACGTCAGGATCAATTTCCACGTTACCAACATAGCGGGTAAAGGTTGGATCAGAGGCCAACAGAACATCTGCAGCAATGCCCGTGGTTTCGGCCGCAACACCTTGTGACCCGTCTGCCCAAGTAAATGAACCCTCACGAGCAATCTGAGCATTGGCACCCAGCTCTGAGTCTACATCGGCATAATCTAGGCTGATGCTGGCAATACCTGCGTCACTCAATGATTTCAGTTCAGTGCTTTGGCTAACACCGTCGCCGTTTAAATCTTGCCAAACCTTCAGGTCTGAAAACTGCTCGTCCAGTGCATCGATAACGCCATCGGCATTGGAGTCTAAATCACTGAGCTCGTCATAACCGGTGCGCTCGGGGCTGCCAAATAATTCAGAAATATCGTTGATGGTGCCATCGGCATTGCGATCGATTGCGAGGAACGCATCATCGCCGCTTAACCAAGAGGTTTTATTGGCGAAGCCATCACCATCCAGATCAAAATAAGCGTCACTTTGATCGAGCGACATCAGTTCAATTCCATCCCCGTCTAGGTCAAGGACCAGAGGGTCGCGAGGAATGTTCTCATTCGAACCGCCACTGCCGGCGGCGGCTCCTGGGCCAGCAGTGCCGCCGGTGCCACCTTCTGAGCCTGCATCACCTTCGCCGTCTCCGGTACCGCCATCTCCGGTACCACCGTCTCCGGTACCGCCATCTCCGGTACCGCCATCTCCGGTACCGCCATCTCCGGTACCACCATCTCCGGTACCGCCATCTCCGGTACCGCCATCTCCGGTACCGCCGTCTCCGGTACCACCATCTCCGGTACCGCCATCTCCGGTACCACCGTCTCCGGTACCACCGTCTCCGGTACCACCGCCTCCGGTACCACCGTCTCCGGTACCGCCATCTCCGGTACCACCACCGCCACCACCACCGCCTGCTTCGACTGCCTTTTGAAGTGCATTCAATCGCTTAACCTCAGTCCAGACGGTTTGAGGTGTTGAGTATCCTTGGAAGTCGAAAATTCCAGCCGCCTGTAACAAAGCATCTGACATGGTGACACAGTTCATATCTCCATTATTTTTGGTTGCTTCAGGCGCTATATGATACTCCGGCGAGTTTTCGGCCTTAGAAATATTATTAAACTCGAATATAATAGAGTTATATGCCTCTTCATCAATTTCATAGGTTATACTTGCGTCAACGCGCTCTGGCTTTTCATTCTTATTCCATTTCCCTGGGCTTCCCCCAAATATGCCCCCTATAGACGCTGCGCCAAAACTCATTACCACTTTCTCCCCGTCGCTGCCGGAAACCTCTAGCCAGGTATGAACAATTCCCTTAAAGTCCAGCATTTCTTGGTCTGTGTATATCGTAACTGAATATCCCATTTAAAATAGCTCCTTAATTTCTTCAATAGCATTGATCAATATAAATTCAGCATAGGTCCCTAAAACCCCAAAAATAATATATAAAGCAACGAATATCTTGTAAATTATATTTTCTCTAATATCGAGCCCAAAAATCATATCACCTTGATCAACTACAACCCGCGCCTTACTGAAAAGCTCCTCTGACATTAATTCCGAGTATATAATGCCGACGCCCTTACAATTCTTCTTCTTCCACTCACCTAGTAGAACTTCTTTAATTCTCGTTCTGTTTTTTTCAAGCCTCTGAGATTTCAATGGAAATGCAACATCTAAACCCTGATTATCGTCACACAAAATATTAATTTTAATTCGCTCACCCTCAGTAGCACCATCAACCTGCATGTATGGTGAATACAAAATACTAACTTCATTCTCCGTCAAACCATCAAATATCAAAGAAACTTCTCTATAGTTCTTTTTAGGTAGATTAAATTCAAAACCGAACTCCGCTTCTGATATTATATATTTACTATAATCAATGTCCTTGTACTCTTTCTCGTTAATGTTTGCGACAGTTACAATACAATAAGGCGTGACCCCTATAATGCATAAAATGGTAATCGGCGTTAATATGCTTCTAATTTTCGAAATAACATAAGTGAATTTTTTATTAGCACTCATCCTCATAAACCTCTAAAGCTATATTCGATAAATGAACCGGCTCCAACCACACTCAAGACTCTATTAAAACTGTAAAATCAGCTTCTCGCCACTCTATGTCACTCAGACCAAACCAGAAAATTCCTACCGAAACCGCATAAAAACTCATGGCCATCTTATCCCCCTCATTGTCGGAAACTTCCAGCCAGGTATGAACAAAGTTTTTCATTCCTAGTATTTCTTGATCTGTATAAATCGTAACTGAATATCCCATTTAAAAAACCTCCTTTATTGTTTCAAATAAACCAAAAAAATAATAAATAAAGTAAATCCGTATTAATGTGAAAATATAAAAAAGCGCAGCAAATACCCCATAGATGAAATTACCTCTAAGATCGAGACCAAGAACCATATCGCCGCGATCCACAACAACCCGCATCTTATTGAAAAGTCCCTCTGACATTGCATCTGAATATATGACACCCGATCCCTTACACCTCTTCTTCTTCCATTCCCCAACTAAAATATGCTTTATTCTTGTTCGATTTTTTTCCAATCTTTGAGACCGCATTGAGAACGTTTCATCTAGGCCATGACCAACATCACAAATCACCTGAGCCTGAATCCTATCCCCCTCAAAAACCCTATTACTCCTCATGTATGGCGAATATAAAACATCAATATCCCTCTCAGTCAGGCCATCAAACAGTAACGAAACCTCTCTATAGTTTTTCTTAGGAAGGTCAAATTCGAAGCCGAATTCTGATGGCGAAATAATGTACTTCTTATAATCAATATCCTTATATTCCTGTTCATTTATATTCGCGACCATCACAACACAGTAGGGCGTGAACGCTATGACGCATAAAATAATAACGAATTTTAGTATGCTTTTGATTTTCTCCAGAGCAGGAGCCCATTTTCGGTTCATATTTTCTGCCATCACCTTTCCCTCAACGATTCCATACGCGTACGCATTAACGGCGACAAGAAAAACTCAATTAACCTTCGCTCACCGGTTTGAATTTCAGCCGTTACCGCCATACCCGGTTTAAATTCAACCGCCCGGGCATCCGCAAGCAGTGAACTCCTGTCCAGCCTCAACAGCATGCTGAACACCAGGCCGCGCTCCTCATCAATTATTGCGTCATGCGAGATCGACAATATTTCTGCGTCAACCACGCCATATTTGGTGAAGGGTAGCGTGTGTATTTTGACTTCCGCGGCCATACCTTCCTCTATAAAACCAATGTCTGTATTGTCGATAAAAACCTCTACTTCAACGGCCTTGCCCTCGGGAATAACACTCATCAACAGTTCAGCATCTGTTACAACGCCGCCCAAGGTATTGATGTTTATTTGCTGCACCACACCATCTACGGGTGAATAGAGTGTGAAGTAGCTCAGGCGTTGCTCCACCTTATGTTTTTCTTCAAGCAGGCTACTCAACTGCCTTTGCAGCTCCACAATCTCATCCAGGCGGCCAGACCGAACCTGTGCGGTTAGGGTCTCAATTTTCTGTTCTGCCTCGTCTTCACTCGCCGATAATTGCTGGCTGCGTTCTTGCTCGAGTTCTAAGGAGTAGGTAGCTGACAATAGGGCCTGCTGGGCGTTTAACATTTCAATTTGGGTTGTGCCGCCCGTTTCAAACAGCGCTTTAATACTGTTGTAGCGTTGCTGCTCCAGCGGCAGGCTATGCTGCAGGCTCTTCAGGGTAATGCGGTTCATTTGCTGTTCGGCATGGATGCGGGCCACGGCACTGTCCAGTTCGTTGACCGTCGCTCGGAATTCCCGCCAGTACCCTTCGAGCAGTTGGGCATCGAACTCCGTGCCCGGGTCGTTTGGGTATTCAACCGCGATAGCAGTGGGCAACTGTTTCGCCTCTGCCACTTGGGTAAGGGTAAAGTTCACGACCCGTCCATAGAAGCGCTCACGCACTCGGAGGCTACGCTCTGTTGCATGTTGGTCATTGGTGATGCGATTGAGGTCTGCTTCTGCGCTCGCCCTGTCGAGTTCTACTAACGCCTGGCCCTTGCTGACCCTATCGCCGTTACGCACATAAATTTTTGACACCGTGCCCTTTTCAAAGGGTTGAATAAACTGCACACGCTGGGTTGGTAATATCTTGCCATCTGCACTGACCACTATATTAACGTTGCCGATATAGGCCCAAGCCAGAGCAAGAAATATAAGCGCAATCAGGCCGTAAGCGAGCCATCGCGCCAACGGGTTTGGTGGTGTGGCCTGAACCGATAAGGCCGCCGGCATGAATTCATACAGGTCGGTCGCGCCTGAGTTCGCTGGGTTCAGCAGTGCTGGCTTCATTCCGATGACCCTCGGACCGGCACTGTGGGCACTCTGTCGAGTGTGATCTTGCGCTTGCCAGAGGCCACAATGTGCGGTTTCTCGTCCATCGTATTAGTGAACGGGGCTTGGCGTTGATGGGCAAATAACTCAGAGAACCGGCCGCCGCTGCGAAGCAGGTCTCTGCTTGCGCCCATCTCCACAACCGAGCCCTTTTCGACCACCATAATCTGGTTACAAAATGCGACAGCGGACAGCCTGTGTGCGATCACCAAAACGGTCCGGTTTTTACAGATGGCCTGCATATTCTCCTGTATCACCTTTTCAGATTCATAATCCAGGGCACTGGTCGCTTCGTCGAAGATGAGGATCTTGGGGTTATTAATCAGCGCTCGAGCAATCGCAATGCGCTGCCGTTGCCCTCCCGACAGGTTCGTGCCCTGCTCCTCAATCAGGGTGTCGTAGCCATTGGGTAACTCGGCGATAAAGGAGTGAGCGCCCGATAACTTGGCAACGGCGATCACCCGATCCATTGAAATGCCTGGATTGACCAAGGCGATATTTTCTCGAATTGTGCGATTGAAGAGAAAACTGTCTTGCAGCACCACGCCTATTTGGCGCCGTAAGACACTGGGATCGAGCGACGCTATATCGATACCGTCGACCGTTATGCGACCGGACTCAGGGATGTACAGCCGCTGAAGTAGCTTGGCGATGGTGCTCTTGCCTGAGCCAGAACTGCCCACAATGCCAATGGCCGTCCCGACTGCAACCGTAAAACTCACCCGGTTGAGTATTTTGCGGCCCTCAATGGCATACCGAAAATCAATATCCGTAAAGGTGACTTCGCCGTGAATATGCTCCACAGACGCCCGCGTGTTCTGGGCATTAAACTCTCTTGGCGCGTTTAGAATGTCACCGAGCCGCGCGATCGATATGCCTGCTTGTTGGAAGTCCTGCCACAGCTGCACCAACTTTAAAACCGGCCCACTCACCCGGCCTGCGATCATATTCACCGCAATCAGCTGGCCAACGCTGATTTCGCCCCTTATGACCAGATGCGCGCCAAACCACACGATACCCAGGGTCATCAATTTATTAATTAGGCCGGATGCCTGGCTGGCGATATTAGACAGATTGCTGCTTTTAAAGGAGGCCGAGACATAGCTGGATAGGTTGTCTTCCAGTCGACGTTGCATTTGGGGTTCGGCGGCCAATGCCTTGACGGTTTCAATACCGCTAATGGATTCCGTTAAGAACGACGTATTGGCGGCACTGTATTTGAACTTCTCATTCAGGCGAGACCTGAGGAGGGGTGTTATGGCAATGGACAACACGATATAGCAAGGAATGGTCGCCAGTATTACCCAGGTTAGGGTTGGGCTGTAGTACCACAGCACTGAAATAAAGATAAATACAAAAAACAGATCGATAATAAGGGTCAGCGCGGTGCCGGTAATAAAGTTGCGGATCGTATCCAATTCTTTTACCCGCGCCACATTCTGACCAATCTGCCTGGATTCGAAATACGACAATGGCAGTGCCAGCAAATGGTTGTAGAGTCTTGCGCCGAGCTCGACATCGACTCGATTGGTTGTGTGGCTAAAGAGGTAATTTCGAAACCCGCCGATAAACGCTTCGAAGAGGGCCACAATAAAAAACCCAACGGCGAGCACGTCTAGGGTAGAGAAGCCCCGATGCACAACAACCTTATCCATAACAACCTGAAAGAAGAATGGCGTGACCAGCGCAAAAAGTTGCAACACGAAGGATGCGACTAAGACTTCGGTAAATAATTTTCGGTATTTTACCAGGGAGGGCACGAACCAAGCTATATTGAATTGGCGCGTCATGGCTTCGGACAGACTGACACGTTTTGTTACAACCAGGAATTCACCGATTGCGCGCTGATTGAATTCATTCAGGCTAATGATCTCTGGCGCTTTTTGCGATAGGTCGTGAATGAGTACGCTGTCAATTTTTAGGTCTTTGCTGCGCGCTATCTTCGCGACCACAAAATATTGTCCATCCTGCCCCTTAGCCATGCATGGCAAATTGACATTCTTGAATCTAGCCAAGTCGGTGCGAACAAACTTCGCCTTTAACGACAGATGCTCAGCGGCCTGGAGCAACTGAATATCGGAGAATAGCTCTCCCTCTACCCCATATAGATGCTGCACCTGCGCTGGGCTTGCGGGTAATTGATGGAAGTTAGCAATTGAAATTAACGCTAATAGGCCTGAATCCATGGCAACCGTCGTCCTTAGAGCTCGTCGCAAATTACCTAAACGGTAGCAAAATACTGAACTTAAAGACTGCAGAACTATAAGATTAATGCCAGATATAGTACTTTAAAATGTAACCAACACGCTGGGCTGAATCAAGTAAATTTTTCGTTCGAATTGAGAAGTTGTTCACATGAAATAATTATTTTATTACTCTAAATGACCAATACAACTTAACGCTGCACAGGGGTGGGACGGGTAGCGCTGAGAACGGGGGTGTGCGATTAATACAGGCCAAGTAGAACATCCATATGGGAACCTTTACTGATATTTGGGCACCCTAAAAGGCATCCGAAACCGAATTACTCCAGACAAAAGGCCGACACATAAGCCTGACCGATATCAAGTTTCCAAGGGGCCTTGACGCGACAATGACCCCATCGAATCCCTAAGGACCCTTGATGTGACCACTTACCCGAGACTAACCCAGGAAAACCCACCCCATGACTACAGCAGCCCTTATCGCTGGCTGCATTGGACCATTGCCACCGGCTGTATCACTCTCCTCATTGCCGGGCAGCAATTTAACCTGCCGCTGTCAAATGCCTACCGCAGTGCCGGTTTGCGCTACCATTCCACTATCGGCACAGTGGTGTTGGTCTGCGCGCTCTACCTCTTTTTTAAACGCTTTATCCGCCGCGACACTCGACCGAATCACAACCTGCCCATGCTGAAAAGACTCATCGCGACCGGCGTGCATCTTGCGCTCTACTCCCTCGCCATTCTCATTCCCCTGACTGGCCTACTAACCGCCTATTATGCCGAACTGCCTGTTTTACTCCTTGGCCTATTCGATATCTCTGGTTATGCCACTGACAATGCCCTCTATACCCAGATCCGACGGGTCCACGAGCTGGCGACCTTGCTTGCCATGGCACTGTTAGTGGCCCACGTCGGGGCCGCCATCTATCACCACCGAATTCAGAAAGACCGGGTACTCAGCGCTATGGTGGATATCGATTATTATGCCGAAAAGTGGCGGGTGCTGCGCCGTAAATTGCGACGCTGATACGGGCCTTGATTGCGTCAAGCAAGATCATTGACCAAAATGTGCTGCTAGTACAGGCCGCCATTAAGCGCCCCGCTCTATAGCGAAGGGTCTCTGCCGGATAGTCTAGTCAGTTTTATGCGCCCTATGCTCGTGCACCTATGCATTGGCGTAACCGCGCCAATACTAATCTCATTGACAACTGTCTGTGATCTGGTTATAACGCTATAACTTCAGATTAACTACCAAAAAGTGGAATTCCTTATGATCCTTAATCGTTCAAGCGTCTTGTCGGCAGCAATAATATTGGGTGCGTTTTCTTTGAGCGCCTGTAACCTGGAGGATGCGGCGACTACGGTGGTCACAGCTGTGGTCGCAGCAACTGCTGCCACCCCAGAAGAGGCGGTCGTGGTACCCACAGAGCCGGTAACGAGCTTAGAATCAATCGTTGGTGTCTATTTGATTACGGAAGATTATGGTACCGATGGCATAGACGAAGGTTATATGGTGATCGATGATGCGGGCAATGTGACCTGGTATGATGATCAATCTGACACCTTTGACAAGGGAGGCAATTGCTATGTCGTCGATGATGACTATTATAACTTTGTCTTCCTGTCTGAAAACCGCTTTGATACCGATTTAGGTACGGCCACTATTACCGATAACGCGGGGGCAGGCCTGATCATTGAATTTGACGATTCGATGGAGTCCGATATAACGCTTGGCAACAGATCAAATTTGCTGGAATCTTATTTCAACACCTTAGTGTGCCCTGCAGCGTCTGAGAATCCATCGGCCAGTGATGATGGTGAGAAAACTCCGAAACAGCAAGAGAAGGAAGACAAGAAGGATTCGCAAAAAGAGAAGAAAGATTCTCACGAGAACGCAAACGACTCGGATTTTCAAGACAAGAAGGAGTCTGCCAAAGATAAGGGCGGTAAGTAAGCTCAACACCTAAGCTTTGGTGATTCCAAGAGCCCTACTGAGAACCCTTCCAGTAGGGCTTTGTTTCGACCCCATAAAGACATTCGCTAAGTCTGGGGAGGCATGCTGTATTCCAGGCGGCGCGATTCCATTGCCCAACTCCCAACCAATCTCAAGCCCCACTGCTGCCAAGCTCGCTCGGTATTTTAACTGAGCCATTAAGCTGTTAATCACCCCTTAAGATTTTTAAAATTACAAACAAAACAACAACGTCATTTTTATGACGAAAATTAACCAACAATGCGCCGGAATAAATTTCTGCGTTAGCAGGATTGCCCCCTAATAAAACTGCAATGCCCTGTTGCGAATAACGGGGTATTGCGCAGCCGCCTGCTTAGGGCCTCAACCGGATGGCGCGCGTTAAGCTGTAAAATAAATACTGCAAGGCCTGAGGTATTAGTACAAAATCGGGGCATCCATAATTTTTGCAGGCAATTGAATAGGCGGCGCGCGGGTCGAGCCCCTAGGGAAGACCGGCGGATGCAACATCGACCGCTATGGCAGCCACCTTTGCCGGTAATAACCGATACTGCACTTTTTAACTAACCGAGAAGCCCTATGAAACTTGAATCCATTGCTTTGCATGAAGGCTACACGTCAGAAGACACCACCAAGGCTGCAGCCGTCCCGATCTACCTAACAACCTCCTTCACCTTTGATGATACGCAGCACGGTGCCGACCTGTTTGACCTGAAGGTCGCGGGTAATATCTACACGCGCATAATGAATCCAACGACAGACGTCTTGGAAAAGCGCGTCGCGGCGATGGAAGGCGGCATCGGTGCCCTCTGTGTGGCGTCCGGTATGGCGGCCATTACCTATGCGATTCAATGCATCACCGAAGCGGGCGACAATATTGTTAGCACCAGCCAATTGTATGGCGGCACCTATAATTTCTTTGCCCACTCACTGCCGCGACAAGGCGTTCAAACGCGCATGGTATCGCACGATGACTTTGCCGGTTTCGAACAAGCCATCGATGACAAAACCAAGGCCATTTTTTGCGAGTCTATCGGTAACCCCGCTGGCAATATTGTCGACATCGCGCGTTTGGCTGAAATCGCCCATAAGCACGGTGTGCCGCTAATAGTCGACAACACCGTAGCCACGCCTTATCTGTGCCGCCCGTTTGAGCTCGGTGCTGATATTGTAGTGCATTCACTGACCAAATATATTGGTGGCCACGGCACCGCCATTGGCGGGGTCATTGTTGACTCGGGCAAGTTTGACTGGGTGGCCAATAAGGCGCGTTTCCCGGTTATGAATGAACCCGATCCGTCCTATCATGGTGTTGTCTACACTGAAGCACTGGGCGAGGCCGCCTATATCGGGCGCTGCCGTGTTGTGCCGTTGCGCAATACCGGCGCGGCGATTTCACCGATGAATTCATTTCAAATCCTTCAGGGCCTCGAAACACTGGGCTTGCGTATGGATCGCCATTGCGACAACGCGGAAAAATTGGCTGCCTATCTGCAAAAGCACGACAAGGTGGAATGGGTCAACTATGCCGCGCTGCCCGATAGCCCGTACTATGCAACCTGCCAGAAAATCACCCACGGCAAGGCATCGGGTATTTTAAGCTTTGGTTTGGTCGGCGGCATCGACGCCTGTGCGCGCTTTATCGATGGGCTGGAAATGATCTTGCGCCTGGTTAATATCGGCGATGCAAAGTCCTTAGCCTGCCACCCGGCGTCCACTACACACCGCCAGTTGAATGCAGAGGAATTGGCAGCCGCCGGTGTTAGCGCCGATCTGATCAGAATATCGGTTGGCATCGAACACATTGATGACATTATTGCCGACGTCGCCCAGGCGCTAGATAAGGCCTAATAACATAGGGTAACGAACTATAGTTCGACTACCCGGAGAGGGGGGTGTTTTTCAGCGAAACACCCAGCCACTCATTAGAGGCCCTGCAAAAGGGTCTTTTTTTTTACTGTATGCCCGCCCCCAAGACCCATAAAAACGCCCCATTTAACACACCTAGCAGGACCAAGCTTGCAACAAATCAGGTGGCAGTGTAGCTTAATCCCTGTTCAAAGGACTCGCCCAGAGGCGATAGAGCCGATAGGTTTACTCTTAAAAACTGCAGGTTTTTGCGACAAGGTGCACCCCAGGCCGGCAAAACGTAAAACCGTCTAAACCTATTGACTCTAAATATTTGGCAAACTTTAAACGGATCGTAAGACATCACACTGAAAAATAAATAGAAATGGAGCTTCTTTTATTATTTGACTCTAAAGTAGAGGATTGAAAAATAAGATCTACGAATTATTTCTGATTGGCTTTCCTAAAAAAGACACTCAGCTATTCCGAATCGCGTCTTATTTTTGCGAACTTCGTCGTAAGCTTTTTTGTTACCCTTGTTGTTATTAGAGGCATTTTTTCTTCCTTAATCGACTATTGGAGAAATTATGTTAACTTGGATTATTTCCCTCAGCCTGCGTATGCGCACCGTTATGATGGCCTTGGCACTCATATTATTGGTTGGCGGCGTTATGCAAATTCGCACTGTCCCGCTTGATCTCGTACCCGAGTTTTCACCCTTGTCACTAGATGTTCATACTGAGGCGCTGGGCCTGTCAACCACCGAGGTTGAGTCATTAATCACGGTGCCGCTTGAGGCTGACTTGCTCAATGGAGTGCCCTGGTTAGACTCGATCGAGTCAGAATCGATTACCAGTTTGTCGGCCATCGAGATGTTTTTCGCACCCGGGACCGACCTCATGCAAGCCCGCCAAATGGTGCAAGAACGGCTCACCCAGGCCCATGCCCTGCCAAATGTATCCAACCCGCCGGTGATGCTGCAACCGGTCTCGTCCTCTAGTCGGGTGATGAATATCGGCCTGAATTCAAAAACCGTATCGCTTATCGACATGTCGGTCCTGGCACGCTGGAATATCGTACCGCGCCTTGTCGGGGTGCCCGGCGTCGCTAACGTGTCGGTTTGGGGATTGCGCAACAAACAGGTCCAGGTGCAGGTGAATCCGGCAACCTTACACGCTAATAATATTACCCTAGAGCAAATTGTTAAGACCGCAGGGGAATCGGTCTGGGCCTCACCGCTGACCTATCTTAATTCGTCGACGCCCGGTTCCGGTGGCTTTATCGATACGCCCAACCAGCGCCTCGGGGTTCGCCATATTTCGCCCACCGCCACGCCGGAAAGTTTTTCTCAGGTCCCGGTGTTTGGCACCGCCATCCCGCTGCATCAGGTCGCCCATGTAATTGAGGCCAATCAACCACTTATCGGCGATGCGATTTTCAAAACCGGTAGTGGCTTACTGCTGGCGATCGACAAGTTTCCCGGGGCCAATACCATAGAGGTCACACACGGTGTCGAGGCCGCGTTACTTGAGCTGAGCCCCGGCATGCAGGGTATTGAGGTCGACAGCCATATTTACCGACCCGCCAGTTTTATAGAGCGGGCGGCTGAGAACCTGGGCACAGGTATCGCCGTTGCCTATATGCTGCTGCTGATTGCGTTTGCGAGTCTATTCGCCAACTGGCGCGTTACCCTGATCGCAGCGGTGGTGGTACCGCTGTCAGGTTTTTCGGCCATTTGGGCCCTCAATGCGTGGGGCGCCGATACCAATATGATGATGATTGCCGGCCTGACCCTTGCTATTGCCGTAATAGTCGGCGATGCGGTCCTGAGCCTAGACACTATCGTTCGACGACTCGGGGCGGCAGACGGCATTGCAAACAAGAAGACCGACTTTGCCATCATCGTTACGGCAGCCCGGGAGGCTTGCAGCCCGCTCTTGTATGCCACCCTGATGCTACTGCTCGCGGTTGTGCCGCTGTTATTTATGCACGGCACAATGGCACCATTTTTTAAACCCATGATCTGGGCCTACGCCGTCGCGGTATTGGCGTCACTGACTGTCGCATTGGTTTTGACACCTGCGCTGTGTCTTTTGCTATTAGGCGGCGCTCCGGTAGCGGAACGCACTTACTCAAGGTTGATGGACAAATTAAATGGCCTGTCCGAGGTGCTCGTGAATGCAACGTTGGCTAAACTCTGGCCAACGATCTTACTGGCAGTGGTCGGCCTGGGCGTGGGTCTATTCGTCTGGAACCAGGCTGAACACGCTTACCTGCCGATCTTTAATGAAACCGATATAGTGGTTGAGATTGACGCGCCGGCTGGTACCTCGCTGCCAGCTATGAGCCAGATCACCCAAGACCTGATTAACGAAATCCTTGCCATTCCGGGGGTCCGAAATGCTGCTGCACAGGTGGGTCGTGCCGTCTTTTCCGCCGAGGTGTCAGATGTCGACTCCGCCGAAATCTGGGTCAGTATCGACCTGGATGCCCAGTACGAAGAGACTCTCGCTAAAATTCAATCGGTCGCGAACGCTCGGCCAAATATTAGCGCCGAAGTCAGCTCATTTCTATCAAAGCGAATATTGGAAACCCTGACCGGGGATGATGAAACCATCAGCGTACGAGTGTTTGGTCACGACTATGCCATCCTGCAAGCCAAGGCGGAAGAAATCCGCACCCTGCTTGAAAAAATCGAGGGCATAACCAACCCTCTGATCGAGGCGCATGCGGAAAAAACCACGATTGAGGTTGTGGTCGATCTCGACCGCGCCCGGCGATACGGTTTAAAGCCAGGCGATGTCCGGCGCGCTGCCTCGACTCTGGTGCAAGGCATTACCGTAGGGGCATTGTTTGAAGACCAAAAGGTATTTGATGTGGTCGTGGTCGGTAGTGACACTATTCATACCAATTTAGACGACGTGCGTAATTTGCTAATCGATGCGGTGACCGGTGAACAGGTTCGTTTGGGCGACGTAGCCGATGTCAGAGTCGTGTCGGCACCTAGCGTCATTCTACGCCAAGGGGTGTCACGCAGACTCGATATAGTGGCTGATATTAGCGGCCGAGATGTTGGTGCAGTGTCGCGCGAAGTCGCGCGTACTATTCAAGGCATGTCATTTCCATTTGAATACCACGCCCATGTTTTGGGTGAATACTTTCAACAAAAAACGGCTCTGCAATCCTTATACAGAAATTTTTTCGCGGTGGCGTTGATTATATTTTTATTGCTGCAGGCGGCCTTTGGCAGTTGGAAAATGGCTCTATTGAGCATGGTGGGTATCCCCATAACGCTACTGGGCGGATTTTTGGTGGTGATGCCCAGTGGCTATTTCTCACTCGGCTCGATGGTCGGCCTGGGCATTGCTTTGAGCTTCAGCGTGCGCAATGGCGTAACGCTAATACGCGCGTTTCAATGGCGGCAGTTGCAAGGTACGCCCTTTGGTGCGCTCTTAGTGCGCTCGGTTATGGCTGAGCGAATGCCGGCTCTGCTGATCAGCGCGCTGGTTCTGGCGGCCCTGTCTTTTCCCTTCATCGTCTTGGGCAATATAGCCGGCCTGGAAATTCTCCACGCTTCGGCCAGTGTCATGCTGGGTGGGTTGGTCAGTGCACTGGTGCTGGTCTTATGTTGCATCCCGGCACTTTACCTACGCTTTGGCGCCGACGCCGGTCGGGACACGCTGGGCTTGGGCGACTTGGCGCAGAATACGTCCGCTAACACATCAACCCCTTCGCTTGAGTCGGGAGCATCGTTATGAAACGACCGACTACCACCCAATCCATCGTGCTGCGGCTCCCGGCACTGCTCTTAGCTTTTTGGTCGCTGGCTGCTGCGAGCGCAGACTCGGGCACCACGGCAGTCAGCATCACTGAGACTATTGACGGGTCCGATGGCAAAAAAATTACCCTTATACAACACGCCGTTGACCGGCTCGATATTCAGTTGAGTGAAATTCGCAGCGATGCTTTGGGTCAATTAACCATGCCTTATGCAGCGCTGTGGTATGACCAATGGGGGGCAACTTGGGTTTATATCAATCCGGAACCGCGTGTCTTTTTACGCGCCGCAGTAGAGGTCGTATCGATTTCCGATGATGTGGTTTTTTTAGCATCCGGGCCGTCAGTCGGCACCCCGGTGGTCATCGTCGGCGCAGCTGAATTGCACGGCATCGAAAGCGGTGTTGGACACTAACCGTCAAAACCTATCAGAGGATAATATTATGATGGCATGGATCATAGGAACCAGTTTGCGCTTTCGTTTTGTCGTTATCGCATTGGGTATTTGTTTAATGTATTTCGGTGTACTGCGCCTGCGCGATATGCCGGTCGATGTATTTCCAGAATTTGCGCCGGCGAAAGTCGAAATTCAAACCATAGCGCTCGGCCTATCGCCGGCAGAGGTTGAGTCGCTCATCACCGTACCGCTGGAAAACGCCTTGGCAGGCGTACCCGGTGTAACCACCTTGCGTTCGAAATCGGTGCCGCAACTGTCTTCGGTGGTGGCTATTTTTGAAGCCGGTGTGGATGAGTTATTAACCCGCCAGTTGGTTGCCGAGCGTGTGGCAATGGCAACGCCCAACTTACCCAGATGGGCCGCGCCGCCGTTTATGATGCCCCCGCTATCGTCCACAAGTCGGGTGATGAAAATAGGCATTACCTCGCCGGACCATTCGGTTATGGATCTGTCCATGCTAGCGTATTGGACCATTCGCGCCCGTTTACTAGGGGTGCCCGGTGTTGCCAATATCGCGATCTGGGGTGAACAGCTAAAAATGGTGCAAGTGCAGGTCGACTTAGCACGCATGGCCGCAGTGGATGTGACCCTGGATGAAATTCAGGAGGCCGTCTCCGACAGCCTGGATGTCGGTCTGCTGCGTTACTCCGATGGAGCCCATATTGGCACCGGTGGTTTTATCGAGACAGCCGACCAGCGCTTTGAAATAGTGCTGACCTCGGCCAGTCAGACGCCTGAAACCCTGGCGCAAGTGCCAATCACCATAAAAAGTGGCCAGCCCATTTTATTAGGCGATGTGGCCGATATTGTCTTTGGACCCCAAGCACCCATTGGTGACGCCGTAATCAATGACGGTCCCGGGTTGATGTTAATTGTCGAGAAGTTTCCATGGGGCAATACCTTGGCGGTAACACTCGGGGTTGAGTCCGCACTCGAGGAGATGAAACCGGGTTTGCCCGGCGTCGAGCTCGATACGCAGATATTCCGCCCAGCAACCTTTATCGAAGACTCCATCGACAACCTGTCCAATGCGCTGCTACTGGGGTGTGTGTTGGTGATCTTGGTAATGATCCTATTCTTATATGAATGGCGGGCGGCATTGATTGCCACAGCCGCCATTCCCCTATCTCTGCTGACCGCAGGCTGGGTGATTGCTGCCACCGGCGTGTCGATGAATACCATGGTCTTGGCGGGTTTTGTCATTGCGATTGGCGCGGTGGTCGACGACGCCATTATCGACATCGAAAATATTTTGCGTCGGGTCCGTTTGGAACACGCCGCCGGCAGCTCCCGTTCGCTTGCGCGCATTGTGCTTGATGCATCGTTGGAAGTGCGCCGACCCATTGTCTATGCGACCTTTATCGTGGTGATGGCAGTGATGCCGGTACTTTTTATGGAGGGCTTGTCGGGCGCTTTTTTCAAACCCTTAGTGCTGTCCTATGTGCTGGCCATCCTCTCCTCCCTGGTAGTTGCCATAACCGTCACACCGGCACTGGGTTTAATCTTGCTGCGCAAGGCGCCGCTGACGGGCCGGCAATCCCCGCTGGTGACATGGCTGTCGACCGGCTATCGGGCAATCTTAGAAAAAACCACCCGCGGTCCCGCCTTTGCGCTCAGCCTGGTCGCAATTGTCACGGTCGGCGGTGCCGCCCTTTGGCCTCTGCTGGGCCATTCCCTATTGCCATCCTTTAAGGAACGCGACTTTCTCATGCACTGGGTCACCCCACCGGCTACCTCTCATGGTGAAATGGTGCGCATTACCACTCGTGCCAGCACAGAGTTACGCTCAATCCCCGGCGTGCGTAATTTTGGCGCCCATATCGGCCAAGCATTTGCCGCCGATGAAGTAGTGGGCATTAATTTTGGCGAAAATTGGATCAGCATTTCACCCGATGTCGATTATGCGGCAACGGTTGCTGCGGTTGATGAGGTGGTGAAGGGCTATCCGGGGCTCTATCGTGATCTACAGACCTATCTAAAAGAGCGCATCCGAGAAGTACTGACCGGATCCGGCGAAGCCATAGTGGTCCGGCTCTTTGGGACTGACCTAGAGATTTTGCGGGACAAAGCCGAGGAAGTCCGTCTGGCGATGTCGACCGTCGAGGGTATGGAGCATTTGCATAAAGAGCTAATCGTGGAGGTGCCCGAAATTCAGGTGCGCTTGAAACTGGCCGAGGCACGCCGCTATGGCCTTAAACCGGGCGATGTCCGGCGTGCCTCGGCGGCCTTCTTGGCAGGCGAGGAGGTGGGGGATATTTTCAACACTGGCCGGACCTACGACGTCCAGGTTTGGACCCTACCCAAGTGGCGCAATAGCCTAACCGCATTACAGGACATGCTAATCGACACCCCAACCGGCGCACGCGTCCGCTTGGTCGACGTGGCCGACATACGGATTGCGCCGAGCCCGAATGTTATAAAGCGCGAAGGCGGTTCGCGGCGCATCGATGTGCAGGCCAATGTCACCGGCCGCGACCTGGAGTCGGTCGCCCAGGATGTGCAAACCCGTCTTGATAAGATTGACTTCCCCATTGGCTATCGAGCCGTTCTGCAGGGGGAGTACGTTGAACTCAAGGCAGCTCGCACGCGCATATTGCTGTTCTCCGGTTTTGCGCTCATCGCTATTTTATTGCTCTTGCAGCTGACCTTTAGGAGTTGGCGATTGGCATGGCTGTCCATCCTAACCTTACCCTTCGCGCTGGTCGGCGGTGTGGCGGCGGCCTATATAGCCGGGGGTGTTGTGTCGCTGGGATCCCTGGTTGGCTTCCTCACGGTGCTCGGCATCGCCGCCCGAAACGGCATCATGCTGTTATGCCATTTTCAGCACTTGGAGCGCCATGAAGGTCAACCGTTCGGCATCCAACTGGTACTGCGCGGCGCGCAGGAGCGCTTGTCGCCGATCTTAATGACTGCCGGTGCCTCAGGGTTGGCTGTATTACCCCTGGTGCTGTTCGGCAACCTACCCGGTCATGAAATTGAGTATCCGATGGCAGTCGTCATTCTGGGCGGCCTATTGACCTCGACCCTGCTCAATCTCTTTATTGTGCCCACGCTCTATTTACGCTTCGGAGAAGGGACGGCTAGTGGACCAGAGGAGGAGAACAAAGCACTGCTGGCATCAGCGTGAAATAACAGAACGGCCATCATCACCATCTTCGATAGACCCATGTCTCCACATTTGGGCATCGCCGCGGCGGCGGTCATACTGCCGATTTTCGATGTATTCATCGCCCTCTGGCCGGTCAAAGGAGGGCCGTGAAGGCACCAAATGGCTGGGCGCAGCGCCAATTTTCGATTGCATATCGGAATCCCACTTGTCCAGATATAGCTCCAAACCATACATCCAAAAGAAATCCATCCAAATATTTTGGCAGGGTGCTCCTTCAATTCTCGTTTAATAACATAAAACATAGGGAAAGTATTATTTAAATCCACTGCATATGGAATTCATAGGTGGGGCTTGAATTCTATATTTCATTCACATCAGGCAGATCCATAGAAGTAAATTACCCATAAGGTTTGCAATAACGTTCAGGGATTATTAATGCCTGCGAATAGCACCAGGAAAAATCAAGGAGAATGCCATGGACTATATCGGGTACTTGCCATTGTGAAACAGAACGACCAACTAATAGGTGATGAATTTTTTAGCCAACCGACAGCGTATTCGCTAATTACAGCAACAGTTATCGTATTTATTGTCGCCGCCATTGTTTTATTCGTAGATGGGGGCTATGCATATGAAGACCACATACAGAGCTATTCGGTGCCAGATAATGAAGCAATAAGTATATACATCTAAACCAATATTAGTCTTGAAAAATACGAATGTAAATTATAGATATTTAAAAAAAATGTAGGTCTTAATAAATAACAACCAAGGCTGCATGCAGAGGTCATTCAGTCCTAGTTCGACCGGATAGATATTTAGCAAAGACATGATTCGGTGGCCCAGAAATTCGTATTGAAAGTATTGCAGTACCAACAGATCACCATGAAGGTGATAGAAGCGGAGCGCCCCCTGAGAATCCGGCAAGATGACCGAGGGCACTCCATACCAACACTCGAAAGGATCGATTGAGGTTCTTTGAGTTTAGCAACTAAACTTGGGAAAGGAAATATTATGAATATCATAACCAGTCAAGATGAGAAGCTGACAACGATAGTGGGTGGCATTGCCGCAGGCGATGGCGGATGTGTTCGTCCAATAATCATTAGAAAGGGGCGCCCCGTAAAACCTCCGTTTATCTTGCCAGTGCCAGGCCCGGTAATTTACTAATAAATATATCAGGTTAGAAGACAGTCGAGTTCGTTGTTTGTTGTGTGCTCGCCAGTTGAACATTAAGCACTTCAGAATTAAGACAACCTGCATAGGGTTCGTTTTCCCATAAATGAATGTAAAAATAATACTTTGATATGGGTATTAATCCGTTCTTCACAAAACCGTCAACCTCAAAAATAGATCGAAGTATATTGGCAGGATTCCCCTTCCTTTCTCGTTTACTAGTATAAGAGAACGAAAAATATATTTGAAACCTAATAGGTATCGACTTCAAAGGTTCAATTGACATTCTGGGCTATATTCATGGCAGTCAGGCCAATTGAACAAAAGTATCAGTACAGCATGAAATAGTATTCAAGGACGATTTATGACCACAAATATGGCCGGGCCAACGCAAGAAGAACGCCATGGACTGTTTCGCAAACAGGCCGTTGAAAAGCAGCAAGACCGTTTACTGGGCGATGTCTTGGTTGTACCGCCGCTGTCCTATTTGCTAATTACCTTTGTCATCTTAATCTTCGTCGTTGCGGCCGGTCTATTGCTGTTACATGGCAGCTATGCGCGCAAAGAAACCGTGCAGGGTTTTTTGGTACCCGACCAGGGCGTGATAAAGGTCTATGCATCCACTACCGGGATAGTACGCCAAGTGTTAGTGCAAGACCGAGCCATGGTAACCGAGGGGCAAGCGCTATTTATGATCAATGGTGATCGCATCCTCACCAGCGGTGAGCACCTAGAAACCGTGCTGCTCGATGAATACCAAAGCCAGCTACAGATCCTTGAAAGTCAACTCACTCGACTGCCATCCCTGTTCAGCAACAAACAGCTGGATTTGGAACAAACCATTGCCGCAACAGATCGCCCATCGTCCATATTCAAACCCAGCAAAAGCTACTAAGCCAACAGCTGGCCCTGGCCGAACGGCAAAAGGCCAACATAGACACCCTGAGCCGCCAGGGATTGGCCTCGGATGCAGACCTTGGCAGTGCCTCCGAGAAGTTACTCAGCCTACAGGCCCAATATCAGGAACTGGCGCGTAACCTTGACGCGCAGCGCGATCTCGTTAAATCGCTAGCCCTGCAGCAAGCCGGTTTGGGTTTCGAGGAACTCAATCGTCAGGGTGAACTGCAAAACAGCCTGTCTGGTCTGGCGCAAAGCATTGCCCAGCTACATGGCGAGCGCGCCTACATCGTCAAGGCTAACCGCGCCGGCATGGTGAGCAATATCCAAGTTAGCGAAGGGCAGGAAGTGCAAAGCAGTGTGCCGCTGCTCACCATTACCCCACAGGGTAGCGAGTTGGAAGCCGAGCTACTGGTGCCGGCCCGAGCCATTGGCTTTGTCGAAGTCGGCCAGACGGTAAAGATGCGCTATTCCGCCTTTACCTTCCAAAAATTTGGCCTATATAGCGCGACCATTACCGGAGTCTCACAAACGGTATTGTTGCCCAGTGAGCTGAGCGGTGTGGCGATTAACGCGCAAGAGCCGATGTATCGCGTCACGGCCAGTTTGGAGCAGCAGACCGTCGATGCCTATGGCAAAACGTTCCCGTTGAAGGAGGGCATCTCGTTGGAGGCTGATATCAAACTGGCTGAACGGAGTCTTTTGGAGTGGTTGTTTGAGCCGTTGTTTAGTTTGAGAGGAAGACTCTAAATAAATTAATAAGGCCTAGGCAGCCTCAAAATACTAAAAGCGGTGAATAAAATACTTAAACCAAATTTGCTCATATGAGCAAATCATGTACGTACAGAGGTATGTACATGTCACCCCCAACAACCACCGAGGAAATCAACAAGATGACCAGTGTTGTTGGTATTTAAACTTGAAAGGAAATTAAAATGAATATATTAACCAATGAAGAAATGCAAGATATCAATGGTGGGGTTTGGGGTTTTGTAGCAAGAGGAGCCAGGTATGTTTATAAGGCCGCTAAGAAGGTCTTAACCTCCAAAAAAACTCTGGCTGCCGAGGCCGTATATGAAACGTCCAATACATTGTCACCCGATCAGTAGTTTCAACTTAGTAATAAGTCTGAAATATTTAATCATTAATTGAGAAACTAATATTATGAATGAAATGCTTTATCTTTTTATATGTATTATTGCTCTAATTATTTTAATATTTAATTTTAGTGATCTTGGAATTAGTAAGGCGACATTTATATTAATTTCTATCCACTTCTTATTGCCACGGATGGAGAGTGTTCTTGTGTTGATTAAAAACAAATTTATATCTTCAAAATAGATGTCGGATATTTATTCAGATTCTATTTAAGTGCAAAAGCGTAAGTTGTTGATTAAACTATATAGCCTTACGGGTGCCTTTAAAGGTAAACAGTAGTTTTATGGGCCGGAGTAGGCTCGTTGAAGGGGCTTATACTAGCTTCCAGCTTTATCAAAAGTAACAATATATGCGATTATAATTTGTTACAAATAAATTTTTATTTTATTATATTATATTAAAATTTTAAGGGGTTGAATATGAAAGAATTAAGTGTTGGTCAATGTAACCTTGTAAATGGCGGATGGATTTCTGCACTTGTGAAATCAGTAAAAAAGGTGATCAAATACGTGGCGAAGTCCAATCAAAAAACCACAACTGTTAATATCACAGCCGCTTCTGCCGGAGCTGGAGCTGGCGTCGGAACTATAGTTGGCAGTAATGAAAATTAAGAACTCTTACTAAATTAAACCCACCATATTGCAAGTTTTAACTGTACTTTTATTATCTGCAACATGGCGCATTTTTTTAGTCAATAATCAAAAAGGACAATTTATGAATACTTTAAGCAATGATCAAATGAATCAGGTTTCTGGTGGCGCACTGGTTACTTTATTCAAGGCTGTTATAAAAGGCGCAGGATACGTAGGCACAGCAATTACAGTCTCCTATAACTCATATAAGGCTGCCAAAAAAAAGGCCTCAAGAAAATAGTAAACTGAAATCTTGAAGTAATTTGAAGTTATGCTGTTAATATTAGGTAAGATAGCTACATATTTTTTTAAGTATTAAAAAATTCCAAGCATTAGCTTGCTTGGGGTTTATTCCATTATCTACCCTTGGGTATCCTAAGGTTTATTTTCAGAGCCCAAACCACAGAGAATAGTATATTTTGAAGATACTGATATAAAGGAGAAATCGATCTGCACGATATATTGAGGGCAACTACAAATACTGAAAATCGATACATAGAAACGCTTTATAACCAATAAAGCTAACTTATCTTGAAATTACATTGGAATTACCATTATGCAAATATCCAATATTTTGAAGTTTAATTTCTGGCACGCTATCGCATACTTTATAGTTTGCACTTTTTTTTCGGTCTTTTTGTTGGATTATTTTGTAGAGTCAGAGGCCAGTTTAGACGCTTTATTTGGATTGGTTTTCTATGGTTTGATACTCTTACTAGTAACAATAAAGTATAATATTGTAGCTGAATTTTTTAAAATAAGAACAAAAATAAACGCTTACATCGATATTCTTGGGCTTACAGGAATTCTGATTACATCTAGCATTCTGATGGCTTTTTATATTTTATATATTTCCAAATATTTTAGTATTGACCTAATCGTCGGGCTATATTCAGATTTGGATATGTATCATCAAACAGATGGAAGCTACTTTTTATGGCAGAATATTATTATTTTTCTATCTATTTCTATTCTTACACCAGTGGTAGAGGAGCTTTTTTTTAGGGGCCTACTAATAGACTTACTATATAGAAAATTTACTAAATATAGTTCCGTCATTCTGAGTTCTATCGTGTTCGCAATATTGCATGTTGATTTATTAGGAGCACTAATATTTGGGATTATTTTAGGATTTATATATATTCGAACCGAGTCCTTAAGCATCCCAATATTCATTCACATCGCTAACAATACGATTGTATCTATTATTGCTGCTATTGATGAAATGGGAATATATGATATTGAAAAGGAAATTAATCACCTATTTGCGGCCAACTCTTTAATCTTTTTACTGCTCACCTCGGTACTTCTAATTATTTCATATTTTTTATTATTAAAATCATATAAAAAATTTGTATCTATTTACTCAGTTGACACTGAGAAATCAAGAATATGAAAATACTTCTTCAAACAGAAATCGCCGAATGCGGCCTTGCCTGTGTCGGCATGGTCGCAGGCCACTACGGCTACGTTTCAGATCTCTCCATGTTGCGCAACCAATTTAAGATCTCATCGCAAGGCACCAACCTCAAGCAGCTGATGGATATAGCCGCCAAACTCGAATTGGCCGGGCGGGCACTGCAACTCGATTTGGAACACCTGTCGCAACTGCAGTTACCCTGTATTTTGCATTGGGATATGAACCATTTCGTGGTGCTAAAGGCGGTCGGCAAAAATAAGGTCGTCCTATTGGATCCCGCTATCGGCGAGGTGACCTACAGCCACGACGAATTTGCCAAGCACTTTACCGGCATTGCCTTGGAACTCACCCCAACCGCCAAATTCGAGAAGAAAGAGGTGCGCCAAAGACTGAGCTTGTCCCATTTTTGGCAACGGATATTTGGCCTAAAGCGCAACCTGATCACCATTATAGTGCTGTCGTTTTTACTGCAGATATTTGCTGTGGTCGCACCCTTTTACATGCAAACGGTGGTCGATGACGTGTTATTGCGCCAGGACAGCAGTTTGCTACTGGTGCTGGCCCTGGGTTTTGGTTTGCTGATGCTGATACAAACCGCGACCAATACGCTGCGCGGTTTTATTATTTTGCACCTGTCGACCAAATTAAACTATCAGATGGCGGCCAATCTATTCCGGCACCTGATACGCCTACCGCTCGACTATTTCCAAAAACGCCACATCGGCGATGTGGTGTCTCGCTTTGGGTCCCTGCAACAGGTGAAGGATCTGCTTACCACAGGCCTGGTCAGCTCTATTGTCGATGGTGTGATGGCCCTTATTACCCTTACCGCCATGTTTATCTATTCCGTTAAGGTGGCCTTTGTCGTGCTTTTTGTGGTCGCACTGTACACGCTGCTGCGCTTTGCGCTGTATCGGCCCTTTCGCAGGCTGTCCGAAGAAAGCATCGTGGCCCATGCCAAGGAGGATTCTAACTTTATGGAGACGGTACGGGCGATCCAAACGGTTAAGCTGTTCCAACGTGAGAACGACCGGCAGAATCTCTGGCAGAATCGATACACCGAGGCCTTGAATACCGATGTCTCGTTGGCCAAATGGGGTATTGGCTACCAGACCATCAATCAACTGCTCTTTGGTATTGAAAACGTTATCGTAATCTATCTATTGGCCACGAGTGTTATGGGCAATCTGATGTCACTCGGCATGCTCTATGCCTTTATGAGCTACAAAAACCAGTTCGTCGACCGCATGGACGGCCTGATTGATATGTTGATCGAATTCAAGATGATCGGCCTACACCTGGACCGCCTGGCCGACATTACCTTTACCGACGCCGAAGATGTCGACCGCCATACGGCCAACCTACAACATCTGCCCGACATGATCGGCAAGCTGGAAGTGAAAAACCTAACCTTCCGCTATTCTGCAACCGACGATCCTATCTTCGAAAACATCAGCTTTTCCATTGCAGCCGGTCAGTCGGCCGCCATCGTCGGCCCGAGCGGTTGTGGCAAAACCACCCTGTTGAAGGTCATGATGGGCTTGCTGAAGGCAGACAGCGGCCAGGTACTGATCGATGGCGTGGACATAAATAAGCGGGACGATTACCGCACCCAGATCGCAGCGGTGATGCAGGACGACCAGCTCTTGTCGGGCTCGGTTGCAGAGAACATCGCCTGCTTTGATCCAAAATTGGATTTCGAGCGGATCGGCGCCTGCGCTGTGGCCGCTGCGGTGCACGAGGATATTCTCAAGTTTGGCATGCAGTACAACACCCTGGTCGGCGATATGGGCACCTCTCTTAGTGGCGGCCAGAAACAGCGAGTCATCTTAGCGCGTGCCCTGTACCGCGATCCCAAGCTGTTGTTCCTCGACGAAGCGACCAGCCATTTGGACTTGGACAACGAGTCGATCGTTAACGCGAATGTTAAACAGATGAATATTACCAGAGTGTTGGTGGCGCACCGGACGGAAACCGTTAAGAGTGCGGATGTGGTGATTGATTTGGGTAGGCTTAACAGTGCAAAAGATGGTAGAGACTGAATAGTTGGTGGGTGGTGATTGGGTCCGAAGTTGGTGCCTTTGCCAGAATTTAACCATGTCGATGAGAGTGGGCACGCTGAATGATGTCACTTGCCCGGCTGAACAGAGCTAGACTAGCGTCGGTTTGGTCTCTAACTCCTTAACCATCCAGGCTTCACAACCTAGGCAAATACTCCGACCTATTTGTACCTGTTAGCTTCTAGTGATTAATGAACTTAAGGCGAAGATGGGTTTGATACCAAAGGAAAATATCAAATTGTTCAGTCTTTTAAAATAGGGGGATAACCAACAGACTCAGCAAAAAATTATTTTCACTCAGATGGCAGTGATATAATTTTAATATTTATCAGTATATTTCTATATCGACAAATTTTTATCAGCCATTGTCACATTGACATGTTAAAGGATAATCTGCAGTTCAAGGGGTGGATATACAAAAAACCCATTAAATCAGTCAATTTCAATCTTAAAGAATATATTTGCGAAACGGTAATATATGCAAAAGGGAAATTAAATAATATGAATTTTGCATTAGATAATCTAAAACTAATGGGCGAAACTAGACAGCCTCATATAGACTACCTAATAGTTGAGGCCTATGAACGCCTACATGGTTTAGCGAAATCCGCCCTAGGATACTCCCGCAACAGCACAGCAATCCAAGCCACTGAACTGGTAAACGAACTCTATTTGTATTTGCGCCAAAGAGAACATCTCAATTTTAACGATAGTGCTCATTTCTTTGCAACAGTCTCTTTGAAGCTAAGGCATATATTAAACGACAAATACAAAAGCAGGTGCGCTCAGAAACGAGACTTTGGCATACGGGTTCACGAGTTCGATCTAGAAGGTATTGCATGTACTGAAAAGACGATGCTTGAAGAAATCGTTATGAAAAATCTTATTGAACAGCTAGAGCAACACGATGAGGTTTCGGCGCGAGTGACCGAATTGTTGATATTTTGGGAGTTTAGCTACCCGGAAGTGGCGAACTTACTTGGTATTAGCGAAAGGACTGCGCATCGAAAATGGCAATGGGCCATTGCTTGGTTTAAGACAGAGATTGGCCACCTAGGGAGATAGGGTCATGGAAGATGAAGGTCGGATCCTAAGAGCCCAGGAGATATTTCTCAGTTTAATAGATACCCCACGGGATGAAATTGAACGTTATTTGAAGATTCAATGCGGTGATGACCTGGTACTAACGGACTATTGTCGGCACCTAATCTTAAACAATATTCGCGATACAAGTACCGTTTAACTTTTGTATGGCAAGGAGAAGATTGCACCAATTGAAAGTGGCAAAGTTGGTGATACTTTAGGCTCTTACTACATCCGCGAAAAAATAGGTCAGGGAGGAATGGCTGAAGTCTATTTAGCTAACCGATCGGATGGAGTTCATGGTGCCGACGTAGCATTAAAGATTATTCACTGCACCGGAAATCAGGATAGACTAATAACGCGTTTTCACAGCGAAAGGAATATCCTCGCCAATCTAAAACATCCAAATATCGCCCAATTATTGGACGGAGGTACCACAGAACAGGGTCTTCCTTACTTCGTTATGGAATACATTGCAGGCGAACCCATCGACAAATATTGCCGCTCCCACCAACTATCTTTCGATGAAATATTGGCGATATTTATCAAGGTCTGTACCGCCATCGAATTTGCGCATCAAAATTTAGTTATCCACCGAGACATTAAGCCTGCA
This sequence comes from Reinekea sp., assembly GCF_982785585.1. Classification (NCBI taxonomy): domain Bacteria; kingdom Pseudomonadati; phylum Pseudomonadota; class Gammaproteobacteria; order Oceanospirillales; family Saccharospirillaceae; genus Reinekea; species Reinekea sp. The sequence continues at coordinate 28,261 of NZ_CEYAVF010000017.1, forward strand.
AATATTGTCGTCAATGCCAAAGGCGAGCCTATGCTATTGGACTTTGGCATCGCTAAAGTTTTACAGCCTACACCGCCAGACAATGACACTTCGACTATGTTGGCGCTCACAACTGATTATGCAAGCCCTGAGCAAATTTTAGGCGCTAATCTTACAACAGCGACAGATGTCTATTCTTTGGGAATTCTGTTATATGAACTACTTTGCGGTGTCCGACCACCACGACCTCAATTTAGAGTTTCAAATTCCGCCCTAAATTCAGTTGATTCAGGCGATAACCTAGCACCGAGTAAGTTTCTCGAAATAATACTAAAAGATGGAATTCCTTCAAGACTTGACACTAATACTTTGCATGAGCATAGGCGTAAATTAAAAGGAGATATAGATTCAATCCTAGTCAAAGCTCTTGAAAATAGTCCCGAAAATAGGTTTGTATCTGTTCAGGATTTTTCCAGAGATATTGATCGCCATTTAAGGAACTTACCCGTATCAGCCAACAACAATACGTTTATATATCGCACGAGTCGCTTCATACGGCGCAATAGACTTACCATATTACTATCTGTCATTGCTAGCACCTTGTTTTTCTCAGGTATCGGCATCCAACAGTACCGTGTTGTGTCTGAACGTGACATCGCTATTCAACAGAGAGATAAACAACAAATCACCAAGGACTTCTTGTTAAGTCTATTTGAGTCCTCGCACCCAGAGGAATTTACCGGCGAACAATTAACTGCCAAGGACATTATTGATCGAGGCTTGGCAAAAATTGAGCACGAGTTCGACTCCGAGCCAGCATTAAAAGCAGAAATAATGACCACTATGGGGGTAGTCTATCGAGAACTCAACGCAACCGATGTCGCCTCTACTCTTCTAAATGATGCTCTAGAATTGCGGCGCACCCTGTTTCCAGAGATCAGCAAAGAGGTCGGTGAGTCCTTGTTAGAGCTAGGAATATTAGAGTATAGACGATCGAATGCAAAGGATGCGCAAATATATCTTGAACAATCTATCCTAATCTACCAAGCCCTTGATGTTGAATATACCGAAAAACTCGCGGACGGATACCATTTGCTAGGGTATTCGCTAAGTATTCTAGGTCAGACAGAAGATGCATTGACCTCATTTGAAACGGCGAAAGTAATTCGCATTGAATATTTCGGCTCCCAACATTCAAAGATTGCCGATTCCATAAGTGCTATCGGAAGTGTGTTCAGAAAGAATCAGGATTATCAACGCAGTTTAGATTTTCAACTTGAGGCTTTTGAAATACGACAAAAATCCTTACCCCCAAGCCACCCACATTTGGCCCGAAGTTACCACTCGGTTGGTCTGGACTACTTTTCTTTAGGTGATCTGGTGAAAGCAAGGGACTATTTAGAAAAAGGCTTAGATATTTGGAAAAACGTCCATGGAGATGGGCACGAACTTTTAGGCGAATTTTATTTTCCTCTCAGCCATATTGATTATTATAATGGAAAATACGAAGAAGCTTTAGATAAGTTAAGTATAGCGAGAGAATTAAACCTCAAAAATGATGGCACTGAAGGTGTTAAGATTAACAGTCTGACTGGATTGATATATGAGGCCACGGGTGATCTAGAGCAGGGTTTGGTATACAAAGAAAAAGCTCTGGAACTCAGTCTAGAATATTATGGATCAATTCATGCACAAACGGCGAGAGAATATAATAATGTAGCGATCATCTACTCTAAATTAGGGCGCTACGATGACGCCATTTCATCCTTGACCGAGGCAATCAGCGTTAATATTAATTTATTCGGCGAATTGAACCCCAGAGTTGCCAATAATTATGATAGCTTTGGTGAAATATACTTAGACAAAGGTGACTTTGAGTTAGCATTACAGTATTACGCCAAAGCAAGGGCAGACTTTACCGCACTGTTTGGTGAAGATCACCCCGGTGTCAAGACTGCAGACAAGGGTATCGCTAAGGCACGGGAACAGTTGGATATTTAGTGTGGATGGACGCCTAATCAGGCGTTCCATAGTCCAAGCTTAAGGCAAAAATTTGAATTACTGGGTAATCCCCCCATTTTAACCGATGTTAAAAGTAGGTCCTGTTCAGCTAACGCCATCAACTCTGAATTCTTCAGACCTGTTTCAATGGAAAATTGGTATAGGTTCCTTTCGACACCCTCCATGGCAGCCAAGATGCGATCCACTTCGGTCTGACCAAAGGGTTGTGACTCCCGGAGGGCATATCTACGGGTATCGCCACACCGCTGGCCGCCACACCCAAGGCCCTGCCAATATGAGGGCGCGACAATGGTCCGTTGATCGGGCTTTATAGAGCTTTAGCGCTTCCAGTACGCTGTCCATACCGAGCTTGGGTCTAAACTTAAACCAGTCTGCGAGCGTCTTTTGGAACAGCCAGTGATCCATTGACAAACGTTATGACCAATACTACTGCTTGTATATTTATTGTACCTACAGCTGGAGATCCCTATGCGGGTTGCTGCAATCAATTTACGGGCCTTACCGGAGCAGCGTGACCTTATTGATCACGCCGCAACCTTACTTGGCAAAACTCGTTCCGACTTTATGCTAGAGGCCTCTTGTGACCGAGCCCAGTCCGTCGTGCTGGATCAGTTTCATTTCACGCTCGATGCAGATAATTTCCAACAGTTCGTCGATCTGTTAGACGCGCCACCTAAAGACAACTCGGGCCTTGAGCGCCTATTCGCAGTCAAAACGCCGTGGCACAAGGCATGAGCTTTGAACTCAAGGCCCCACAGCCACTCACTGTGGACCATTACTGCGATGATTTTTCATGCGGCGAACCGACACTGGAGGATTGGCTCAAACGCAGGGCCTTGCTCAATCAGATGAGTGGTGCGAGCCGATCAGGCGAACCGCGTATACGGCCATTACGCGCTGGTGGCGAGTGCTGTTTCACATCGAGTGGCAACCGGGAAGGTCCGCCGCAACATGCCAGAGCCAATACCGGTAATGGTCTGGCGCGTCTAGCCGTTGATCGTCAAGCACAGGGGATCAGGCTCGGCGCAGCCATGCTGCGGGATGCAGTCTATCGGGCGGTGGCCGTATCGGAGCACGCTGGCGTGTCCGCCTTACTCGTTCACGCTTTTCATGACCGAGCCAAATCCTTTTACCAACACTTTGGCTTCCAGACGTCGCCCATCAAGCCATTGGTTTTAATGTTGCCGCTTAATAGGGCTAAAATCGGATAGAGCGGCCGGAGCTTTGCGTAGCCCTGTAGAAGTTCAAAGACATAAAAAAGCCCCGAAACCTAATAATTTCGGGGCTTTCAGGGCTTTCCAGATGGTCTTGAAATGCCGTATTGGTGGAGGCGGCGGGAATCGAACCCGCGTCCGCAAATCCGCCACTCGCGGTCCTACATGCTTAGTCTCTTCTTTAATTTACCCTTGCCGTTACCGAAGGACAGGTGCGACTCGGGGAGCCTGGGATTAAATTGTCGGCGATCCGGCCTAGGCAACCTTTGCGCTTATCCTGATTTATTGACAGTCAGTAGGCTCGTTCAGGCACAAGCCAGTGACCGCCGGGCCTAGGCCCAGTTTGAAGATTATGCGGCTAGCGCGTAACCTTCGTAGTTGTCATCATTTGCAACTATGGTTTTGCAGCTTTGGTTTAACGTAATTGGCTACCATTACGACATGCACCTGGAGCTTTGTAATCCGCGTCGAAGCCAGGTCGCCCCCATTAAACTTGTCCTGGGTGACAGCCCGATAGCGCTAGTCTGTCACGGCCCACCATAAAGAGGGGCACACCAGTGGAAATTTGCAGGCTCTTTTGCAAGAGTGGCTCGGCGTACAAATCAACCGATAAGGCTATGGGTGCGAACCCCATAACCAATACGCAGTATAACGAACTGCAGCGGCTTTGCCTATGACGATTTTAGCTTCAGCGTAGGCAGGGGAGCATCCGACCAAAGGGTCGAAATAGCTCGAAAGGCTAATGAATTGAGGCCCATTGGAACGGCCAGGCAAACTGACTCGCCCTCACCCGTTAGGGCGAGGCCGGTGTTTGCGGTCGGCTTGGAGGGTGGAGGTTTTTTGTGGCCTTAGCGGTTATAGGCCTTGACGATGCGTAACTTATCCCGGCTCCATTCCTTGTCTTTCTCGGCGGCGCGCTTGTCGTGATCTTGCTTGCCTTTGGCCAGCGCTATCTCGGCCTTGATCTTGTTGCCTTTCCAGTACACGGCCAAACAAACGGCAGTGAAGCCACTCTGGTGCACATTGCGCTCCAGCTTGTCGATTTCCTTACGGTTCAACAATAGCTTGCGGGTCCGGGTCGGCTCGGCGATCACGTGAGTCGAGGCGGTATTTAGCGGGGTAATGTGGGCGCCGATTAAGAAGGCTTCGGCGTCCTTAAAAATCACATAGCTATCGATCAGCTGCAACTTGCCAGCACGCATGCTTTTTACTTCCCAGCCCATAAGCGATAAGCCGGCTTCGTATTTATCTACTATCAGATAATCGTGCCGAGCTTTCTTGTTTAGGGCGATGGTGCCACCAGAGGTGGACTTCTTCTTTTTATCTTTACTCATGGTCGCGATTATAAGGCTTTTTGCCGGCGCTGCATCTTAAAACTAGACAAAGGCATGATTATCAAAGGATTAAATAGAGGTTATGCTAACGAACATCTTGGGCAAAGTGCTCGATCCATCGTATGCTCCCTTTTTGACAGGTAGGCAAACTCACGTGTTAGGCATCTTTGTGCTCTTATTATTCTGGCTGCTCGGTTCGGCCTTGGTGGCCGTTCTGGCTTGGCCCATTCCCGGCAGCGTGGTCGGCCTGCTCGGACTTTGGCTGGCCTTGGTAGTCAACGGTGGTGTGCCCGACTGGCTGAAGAAGCCCTCTAGCCTGCTGATCCGCTATCTGACGCTATTGTTTGTGCCAGCCGGTGTCGGCTTGATCGACCACTGGGACCGGCTTATGAGTCACGGCATTGCCATGTTGGTCATTATCGCCATCAGCTCGGTACTGACCGCCGTTGTTATGGTGCTGATCTTTAGAGCGGGGCGGGCCAGCTCATGACCGATGCCATCCGCATGCTGCTGGCGCTGGTCGGCACAATCGGCTTCTACCTCTTGGCCGAGCAGCTTTACATCAGGCTGCACCGTTCGCCGCTGGTGCACCCGGTGTTGGTGAGCATCTTCGGCCTGATCGGGGTCTTAACCTGGCTCGACTGGGACTATGCCACCTATCAACAAGACACCTTTTTTATTCATTTTTTGCTCGGGCCGGCCACCGTGGCCTTAGCCATCCCGCTTTACGAACAGATGGCGCTGGTGCGCAAAATGGCCGTGCCGCTACTGATCGCGGCCTTGGTGGGCGCATTGGTCGCCGGCGCCAGTGCCGCCTTGCTCAGTGCGCTCTGGACGGGCGACACATTGCTGAGCCTGAGTTTGATCGCCAAGTCTGTAACCACGCCTATTGCGATGGATATCTCGGCAGTCTCCGGGGGCAGCCCGTCGCTCACCGCCGGTATTGTACTGTTTACCGGGGCGATCGGCTGTTTGTTGATTCCCTTAGTGTTGCGCCTGATGCGCGTTCACGATGATGCCATTCATGGCTTTGTCTTGGGCCTTACCGCACACGGCTTCGGCACCGCCCAGGCGTTTGATCGGTCGGTTACCTGTGGCGCCTTTGCAGGTCTGGCGATGAGCCTGACCGGGGTAATCAGCGCCTTTGTGATCCCGGTGACGCCCTTGGCCGATTGGGTGCGAGTTATCATCGGGCTTTAGGTGCGGGCTCTTTGGTTGTGGGCTCTTCGGTTGTGGGCGCTTTAGCTGAGGGGGTTGGCTGAGGCCTGGGGTTTTAATCGCAACAGGCCGCATTGGTTCC
>NZ_CEYAVF010000017.1:34209-76593 GCF_982785585.1 Reinekea sp.
CTGAGGGGGTTGGCTGAGGCCTGGGGTTTTAATCGCAACAGGCCGCATTGGTTCCAGCTTGCCGGGCGAAGGGCCGGCACGGTTAAACCCCTCGCGAGCGGATACCTCTTGCGCTAACTCAGCTTGCGTAACATTAACCCAGCGCGTTGGCCGATCGGCACCTGTCCATTGGGAAAAACCAGGTATTCAGGTTCATCGCCGACCCGATATTCGTGCTCCCCGTCCTGCCAAATCAATTGACCGGGTAGAAATTCGGCGAAGTTGGCGCTCTCATCGGCCACCAGAAACTGCCACTGCTCGCTGGTGCGTTCAATTTCATGGCATACGCTAAAGCAATCGACCGGCCGCGCCGATCGGTTGGGCAAGGCATCCCCACTGATCAACTTGCGCAACGCCCCGTCAATGCCGCTGAACTGGCTTAGGTCGTTTTCTCCGAAGGGCTTTACCTTGCCCAGCTCAAGGGTAAAGCTCTGCGCCTGCTGGGTGCTCGCGCTGAACGAGCTAAAGGTATTGCCGGCACGTTGCTGCAACAACAGGGTCTGAATATCGGCTTGGTCGAGAAAGGCTTTCTGGCTGTCGGGTATCTTGCGGTCGGCGACGAAGGGGTATAGTGCAAAGCGCGCGCGGGCACTGTCCTTGATAGCGGTGTGGCAGTCATAGTGAAAGCGCTGCGTCACGGTGACCGGCTCTTCGGCATAGAAGTTCGCTACATAGGCTTCCAGCTTGGCCGCACGCTTAACTTCCTTAAGCGTCAGATCCTGGTGTTGCCATTGGCCGCAAAACAGTCGATTCATATTCAGGTCGACAAAGCGCTCGGCGGCGACCATTGACCAGGGGTTAGCGAGAATAAACAGGATCCGCTGACCACACTTCTGCTCTTCGGCTAATAGGTCATCGATAATCCGGCTGATAATTTCGATCGGGGCGGTCTCGTTGCCGTGCACGGCACAGGAAATAACCAGTGAGGTGTCGCACGCGGTATTGGGTTCGAACTTAATCACCCCGGTATCGAGAAAGGTCACCTCGGTGCCGGCCGTTAAAAAGTCGTGTTGGCGGACGTGCGGTGCATCGGCGTTGGCTAGGGTGTGCGAAATAATACTGCTGTGCGTGTCGAACATGCGGACTCCGAAAAATAGTGGCCTGGACTATCGGGGCTGCAAGTGCCCCAACATTCTCTTTTCAATCTGTTTAAAGATGGCCAGTATGCCAAAGGTAATACAGAGGTAGACCAGACCAATGGAAATAAAGGCTTCGAACGGGGCGTAGTAGCGCGCGTAAATATCGCGCGCCGCGCCCAACAGATCTATCAAGGTGACCAGCGAGGCGATCGAGCTGGCATGCAGCATAAAGATCACCTCGTTGCTGTAAGCAGGAATGGCTCGACGAAAGGCGCTCGGCAGTATGATCCGGCGCATTCGCTTGGCCCAGCTCATGCCATAGGCCTTGGCGGCCTCGATCTCACCGCGCGGGGTTGCTTCTATGGCGCCGCGGAAGATTTCGGTGGTGTAAGCGGCGGTGTTCAAGGCAAAAGCGATCAAGGCGGGATAGAAAGCCCCCTCGAAAATCACCCACCAGATAGAGTCCTGGAAACCCTCGATCAGGGTCACACCGTAGTAGATCATATAGAGCTGAATCAATAACGGCGTGCCACGGAATATGTAGGTAAAGAACCAAACGGGCCAATTGATAAAGCGGTTTTTCGAGGTGCGCATAATCGCCAAGGGCACCGCCAATAGGCCGCCTACCAAGAGCGAGAGGAACACCAGCTGAACCGTGGTGACAAGTCCGTCCCAGTAGTGATACCAGGTCTCGGGATTACTGAAAATTGAAATGGCCGATTCAATCATTATCTATCCCCTCTCCAGGCCGGCGCTGTAGCGCACATTCAAATGTTTGAACACCAGATCCGACAGGGCCGATATGGCTAAATAGACCAGGGCCGCCGGCAATAAAAACTTAAAGGGTTGACCGGTGCTCTTCGACGCTTCACTGGCCAAGCGGACCATATCGGCCAGACCAATGACACTGACCAGAGCCGTGGTCTTGAGTAGCACCTGCCAATTGTTGGCCAAACCGGGTATGGCGTGGCGCATCATCTGCGGAAACAAAATCCGCCGAAAGACCTTCATCGAACTCATTCCATAGGCTTTCCCGGCTTCAATCTGGCCCACGTCGACAGCCATAATGGCACCGCGAAAGGTCTCTGACATATAGGCCCCAAAGATAAAGCCGATGGTCAGAACGCCGGAGGTGAATTCGTTAAAGGGCAGGAAGATGTCGATCTGCCCGTCGGACACATTGTAGAGCATATCGAAGAAGGCATTGACCATGATCTGGCCGCCGTAAAACAGCAACATCATCCAGACCAAGTCGGGTACGCCGCGAATCAGGGTGGTGTAAAAGATTGAAACACCCTTGGCCAGTCTATTATTCGACATTCTACCCAAGGCGCCAAATAGGCCGAGAATGAAAGCCAACACCAGCGACAACAGCGCCAGTTCAATGGTTAGAATTGCGCCACCGAAAATACCGGGGCCATAACCTTGAAAGTCAAACATCAATGGTTCTCTCTATAGCGCTCTGCAGACATGAGTATTCCGCTCTGTATTGACTGTTTAGGATCAACAATTAATAGAGAGCGTAACAAAACTGAATAGATTGGGGCTGTAAAAACAGCGCCCCGCGACCTGCTCGTGCAGGAAGGGGGCACAGTCGCTATTACATTTTGATGCTATAGCTGAAATAACGGTACATTATTTCGTCATAGGTACCATCTTGCTTGAGCTTATCCAGTGCCTTGGCAACGGCTGCTTGCAGATCGACATCACGCTTACGGAACGCAGCACCGGCGCCTTCACCGAAGATGCGCACCGGATCTTTCATCATTTCGCCCACCTGAACCACATCAGAACCTTCACCGAGCATTTCCATGCCCACTGGCGCGTCGATAAACATCGCGTCCAAACGGCCGCCTTTGATATCGACGATCATGTCGTCGGCCGTGGTGTAACGGACCACTTCGGCGTCGGTAACAAATTCAGTCACGTAGGTGTCTTGCACTGTTGCACGCTGCACACCGACACGCTTACCGGCTGAGTTGGTTGGGTCAAAGTTGGTCGATGAGAAGAAGGCCGACGGTGTGGTGTAATAGCCCGGCGTAAACAGGACGCGCTTCTGGCGCTCGGCGTTGATCGACATAGAAGAGAAGATCATGTCGTATTTACGGGCTAGCAGGCCAGGAATAATGCCGTCCCATGCTTGGATAATCCAATCACATGCCTTACCGGTCACTTCCATACAGACCTTGTCGCCCAGCTCAATTTCAAAACCGGTCAGGCTGCCGTCCGGTGCCTTATATTCAAACGGTGGATAAGGCGCATCGACACCGACTCGAATGGAGTCCCAATCTTTTGCGTCAACGGCTGAAACAACAGCCAATACAGTTGCCAGGGCTAAAAGCGTTTTTTTCATTGTGTGTGCTCCGTCATTATGTGTCTGAGTCGAGCCTTAGGGCTCTGTTCTTTTTTGTGTAAACCGGATAGATCGGGGTACTGCATCGGCCTGGCCAAAAGAGGCCAGACCTTCTTTTTTTCACTCTACCACTAACCGCTAGTATTTGGGTGAAAGAAACTGTTTCATACGCTCGGAACTGGGGTTGGCAAAGACGTCTTGCGGGTTACCCTGCTCCTCGATACGCCCCTCATGCAGATAGACTACATGGTTGGAGACGTCCCGAGCGAAGGACATCTCATGGGTCACGACGATCATGGTACGGCCTTCTTCAGCTAGGCCGCGCATCACCTTGAGGACTTCACCGACCAATTCTGGGTCGAGTGCCGAGGTCGGCTCATCGAACAACATAACCGTTGGGTTCATCGCCAAGGCGCGGGCGATGGCGGCACGTTGTTGCTGGCCACCAGACAGATGGGCGGGATAATAGTCCCGGCGATCGAATAGACCGACTCGGTTTAAGTGCTCCTCCGCCCGCTCAATAGCCTCGGCCTTGCTGATGCCGAGAACATTGATCGGCGCTTCAATAATATTTTCCATCACGGTCATATGCGACCAGAGGTTAAAGCTTTGGAACACCATGGCCAGCCGAGCCCGAATCTGCTCGACTTGGCGAATATTGGCCGGCACACGCAATCCGCGCTTATCGGTTTTGAACTCGATCGTCTCGCCGTGTACCTGAATATCGCCCGACGTGGGCACTTCGAGTAGATTGATGCAGCGCAAAAAGGTCGACTTACCCGAGCCCGAAGAGCCTATCAGTGAGATCACGTCCCCTTTGTGAGCGCGCATCGAGATACCCTTAAGCACCTCATGGTCACCGAACTGTTTGTGGATGTCGGTCGTCACTAACGCCGGGGCGTCTACTGCCATGGGGCTTTCCTCTTTATGCCTAAGATCAGCCCGGGTAAGGGAAACTTAGTCTTTAGGGCTGTTATTGTTTTTCTATCAGTCATTCTGACCAATCTTAGCATGAATTGTAAACCACAATATCACCCGGCATTTTTGCCTGTGCGACATCTGATGCTGTTGTTTAGGTCATTTGAGCTCGGCACCATGAACCCTGCAACGGTTCCCCGTGCCACGTCATAACGATACGCAGGGGTATAAAAAAGCTGCGCGCTTGGACAAAATATTCAGTTGGATCCATTTCACATCTTGCCCTCCGGATTCGCCTGCACTATTGTGTTCGCACTCAGCCGGCAAACTGCAATACAGTCTTGCCAAATAAAAAAAGAGGCGCGTATCACGCTTTTACGCAAGCCTTAAACTCAATGATGTCGCTTCTGCATAAATTGCAGACGACTCAAAGGAGCACTCTACTGATGAACAAAAGCATATCTCTATTCGCCACCGCAACCCTAGCTGCGACCCTTGCAGCTGGCGCTATGGCCGCACCGAAAACCTTTGTGTATTGCTCTGAGGCGAGCCCCGAAGGTTTCAACCCGGCATTTTACTCCTCCGGCACCACCTTTGATGCCTCCTCACGGACCCTCTTCAACCGTCTGGTAGAGTTCGAGCGGGGCGCCACCAATATCGTGCCGGGCCTGGCCGAGAGCTGGACCGTGTCAGACGATGGCAAAACCTATACCTTTAATCTGCGCAAGGGTGTGAAATTCCACCAACGCAATGATTTCCGTGCCTCGCGTGACTTTAACGCCGACGACGTGCTGTTCAGCATCAACCGTCAGCTGAAGGAGAGCCACCCGTACCATGCTGTCAGCGGTAAGTCATATGCCTACTTCGGCTACATGGATATGGCCAACATCATCGCCTCGGTCGAAAAACTGAATGACTATTCAGTGCGCTTTAATCTGAATTCAGCCGATGCAACCTTCCTGGCCAACATGGCGATGGATTTTGCGTCCATTAACTCGTCTGAATACGCCGATGCCATGATGTCAGCCGGAACACCTGAACAGTTCGATAAGACGCCCATCGGCACTGGCCCGTTCATCCTGGCGCAGTATAAGAAAGATTCGGTCATCCGGTATGTTGCCCACAACGCCTATTGGGAAGGTAAGTCTGCTCTGGATCGCCTGGTGTTCTCCATCACCCCAGACGCCAGCGTACGCTATGCCAAGTTGCAGAAAGGCGAGTGTCATATGATGCCGTACCCGAATCCGGCTGACGTAGCGGCGATGAAGCAAGACAGCGACATCACGGTATTGGAGTCCAATGGTCTTAACGTCGGTTACTTGGCGTTTAACGTCCAAAAAGCCCCATTCGACAACCAATTAGTGCGTCAGGCATTGAACATGGCAACTAACAAAGAAGCCATCTTAGAAGCGGTTTATCAGGGTGCCGGTGCGGTTGCCAAGAACCCAATTCCACCAACTATGTGGTCTTACAACGACAACGTTGTTGACTACGCTTACGATCCATTAGAGGCCAAGGCTTTGTTAAGCGAAGCGGGCTTCCCGAACGGTTTTGAAACCGACATTTGGGCTATGCCAGTGCAGCGTCCATACAATCCGAATGCCCGTCGAATGGCGGAAATGATGCAGGAAGATTGGGCCAAAATCGGTGTGACGGCTAATATCGTCTCATACGAATGGGCTGAGTACCTAGAGCGCACTAAGAAGGGTGAGCACCAGACGGCCATGTTGGGCTGGACGGGCGACAATGGTGATCCGGATAACTTCCTTTATGTACTCTTAGGCTGTGATTCCGGCGGTGGTAACATCGCGTCCTGGTGCAACCAGGAATTCCAGGGTTTGATCGAAGAAGCCAAGGTCACTGCAGACATCGCTGTCCGCACCTCGCTCTATGAAGAAGCTCAGGTTATCTTCAAGGAAGACGCGCCATGGATCACTGTTGCCCACTCGGTGGTATTTGAACCGATGCGCAAAGAAGTCACCGGTTACAAGATGAGCCCATTCGGTGCTCACGATTTCTACAGTGTTGATCTAGCCGAGTAACCATCCGGCTTTGCTCTATAGCAAACTAAACGGCGCCTGCAGACTGTCTGCCGGCGTCGTCTTTTTTCCGTTCAGGATCTCTCATGTTTCAATTTATTCTCCGTCGCTTGACCATGGTCATTCCAACCTTTGTTGGCGTCTCCATACTCACTTTTTCGCTTATCCACATGATTCCAGGCAATCCCGTTACGGTAATGGGTGGCGAACGTGGATTTTCGGCTGAACAGACCGCCGAGATCACCGCCATGCTGGGCTTGGATAAGCCGCTTTGGCAACAGTATTTTGTCTACGTTGGCAATGTCTTGCAGGGTAATTTAGGCACTTCCTTTATCACCCGCGAACCGGTCTTGGATGAGTTTTTAACCCTCTTCCCGGCCACAATCGAACTATCATTCTTTGCCGCCCTATTTGCCCTATCGATCGGCTTGCCGCTGGGCATTATCGCAGCCACCAAACGCGGCAGTTTCTTCGATCACAGCGTAATGACCATCTCATTGACCGGCTATTCGATGCCGATCTTTTGGTGGGGCCTGCTGTTAATACTCTTGGTCTCGATCAACCTCGACCTGACCCCTGTCGCGGGTCGCATCGATGTGCTCTATTGGGTCGATGAGGTGACCGGTTTTATGCTGATCGACGCTTGGTTGTCGGGTGAAGCAGGCGCGGTGAAATCTGCCGCAGCGCACCTGGTGCTGCCCAGTATCGTCTTGGGCACCATCCCGATGGCGGTGATCGCTCGGATGACCCGATCCTCCATGCTCGAAGTGCTCGGCGAGGACTATATTCGCACCGCCCGTGCCAAAGGCCTGTCGCCCTTTCGGGTCACCATGAAGCACGCCTTGCGCAATGCCTTGATTCCGGTCGTGACCGTGATCGGGCTGCAGGTTGGTACCCTGCTCAGTGGTGCCATCCTAACCGAGACCATCTTTGCCTGGCCCGGCATCGGCAAATGGTTAATCGAGGCGATCGGCCGGCGCGACTATCCAGTGGTTCAAGGCGGTCTGTTGATGATTGCGAGCATCGTGATTGTCGTCAATCTGTTGGTCGACCTGACCTATGGCATCATCAATCCACGTGTACGACACAGCAAATAGGAGTCGTCATGACACAGGCTGATCCAACCACCACAGTCCCACACCAATCGGTATCGACCGCCCCGGCGCCGCGTGCGCCATGGGCCGAGTTCTGGTTCTACTTCAAACAAAATAAGGGCGCCGTGATCGGCTTCGCCTATATCTGCTTTGTGGTCTCGATTGCCCTGCTGGCCGATCTGCTGGCACCGCACTCTTCCACCGAACAGTTTCGCGACTTTATTCTTACCCCGCCGGCCTTTTCCGACGGCGGCCAGATGCAATTTCTGCTCGGCACCGATGGGGTTGGGCGCGATATATTGTCTCGGCTAATGCACGGCGCTCGTCTCTCGCTCTTTATCGGCCTGGTGATTGTCAGCATCTCACTGGTACTCGGCATCTGCTTTGGCCTCATCGCGGGTTACTTCGGCGGCCTGCTCGATACCACTATTATGCGCCTGAGCGATATACTGCAATCCTTGCCGGCCCTGCTGCTGGCGATTGCGGTGGTAGCGGTACTCGGACCGAGCATCGTCAATGCTGCTCTGGCCTTGTCCTTGGTCTATTTACCGCACTATGTCCGCCTGACCCGGGCGTCGGTCTTGGCCGAGCGGCATCGCGACTATGTCGTCGCCTCCAGCGTCGCCGGCGCCAGTGCATGGCGTCTGATGTTTATTACCATCCTACCCAATTGCTTGGCCCCGCTGATCGTGCAGGCCACCCTAGGCTTTTCCAATGCCATCTTGGATATGGCCGCACTCGGTTTTCTCGGCCTGGGCGCCCAACCGCCGCTACCGGAATGGGGCACTATGCTCGCCACCGCGCGGGAATTTATTCAGAGTGCTTGGTGGGTGGTGACCTTCCCAGGCTTGGCCATCCTGACCACGGTGTTGGCCTTTAATCTAATGGGTGATGGCTTGCGTGATGCCCTCGACCCCAAACTGAAACAATAGGCTGCCGTATGAGTTTGTTATCTGTACAAGAATTATCGGTTACCTTCGGCACCAAAGAGCGCCCCTTTCGGGCCGTCGATCGACTCAGTTACACCGTGGAAGCGGGCGAAGTGCTGGGTATTGTTGGCGAGTCTGGCTCGGGCAAGTCGGTTAGCTCTTTAGCGCTGATGGGTCTGATCGACTTCCCCGGCAAGGTGTCGGCGCAACAGCTTGAGTTTGAAGGCCAAGATTTGAGCGCGATGTCCGATCGGGCCCGACGCAAGATAACCGGCGATCAGATCGCGATGATCTTTCAGGACCCGATGACCGCGCTCAACCCCTGTTTTACCGTCGGCAACCAAATTATGGAAGCCATCGCAGTACACCAGGGTGGCTCTAAGAAGGAACGTCGGCTCAAGACCATCGAATTGCTGCGCCAGGTCGGCATACCGGCGCCGGAATCGCGCATTGGCTCCTATCCGCATCAGCTCTCAGGTGGCATGAGTCAACGCGTTATGATTGCCATGGCGATCGCCTGCGATCCCAAGCTGTTGATCGCCGATGAACCGACCACGGCGCTCGATGTTACCATTCAGGCCCAAATCATCGACCTGTTGCTCGAACTGCAGCGCAAAAAAAATATGGGTCTGATCCTGATTACCCACGATCTGGCGCTGGTCGCCGAATCGGCCGATCGCGTGGTGGTACTCTACGCTGGCCAAGTGGTGGAGATGGGGCCAGCCAGTGAGGTGTTTCGCAATCCGCAACATCCTTACACCGAAGCGCTGATGAAATCGTTGCCCGAATCCGGCAAAGGCCAGGCCCGGCTCAATGCCTTGGCGGGCGTCGTGCCCGGTGCGAATGATCGACCCAATGGCTGCCTATTAAATCCGCGCTGCCCCTATGCTATGGATCGCTGCCGGACAGAAGAGCCGGAATTGATTACCAGCCAAAACCATGCCGTGCGCTGTTTTATCCCGCTCGGCGCAACCCCAGAGGTGGCCCAATGACCGACCGTGAACAGGGTCCTGTGCTGGCCGGTAAGGGCCTGAAACAACATTATGAAATCAGTCTTGGCGCCTTTAAAGCCAAGGGCATCGTAAAGGCCGTCGATGGCGTCGATTTCAGCGTTCAGGCCGGCAAAACCCTGGCCGTGGTCGGTGAGTCCGGCTGCGGCAAGTCAAGCCTGGCGCGCCAACTGACCCTAATCGAAAGTCCGACGGCCGGCACCCTGACCTTCGACGGTCAGGATATTCTCAGCCTAAGCCCGGCGGAGAAGCGCTTGGCTCGGCAACGTATCCAGATTATCTTCCAGAACCCCTATGGCTCGCTCAATCCGCGCAAAAAGGTTGGCCAGATCCTCGAAGAGCCACTGGTGATCAATACCAATGTCGGCGCCGCCGAACGCAAGGAACGGGCGCTGTCTTTGTTGGCCAAGGTTGGCTTGAAGGCCGAGCATTACGATCGCTACCCGCATATGTTTTCCGGCGGTCAGCGCCAACGGATCGCTATTGCGCGCGGCCTGATGATGAATCCGCGGGTCGTGGTGGCCGATGAGCCGGTGTCGGCCTTGGATGTCTCGGTCCAGGCGCAGGTGTTAAATCTGATGATGGACCTGCAGCAGGAATTTGGTCTGGCCTATGTCTTTATTTCCCACGATCTCAGTGTGGTCGAACACATAGCCGATGATGTGCTGGTGATGTATCTGGGTAAGGTGGTGGAAAGTGGCACCACCGAACAGATTTTTAACCGGCCTCAGCATCCCTATACCCGCGCCCTGCTCTCGTCGACACCGCGTATCGATCCGGCCAATCGGATTGAGAAGATCCGTCTGCCGGGTGAGCTACCGTCGCCGTTGAATCCGCCGTCTGGCTGCGCCTTTCACGGCCGCTGCCAATACGCCAACGCCCGTTGTCAAAACGAAACGCCAGCCTTAGATCAAGCCGGGCACGATAGCGCCGTCGCCTGTTTCGCGGTCGAGGAACAACGTTTGGACTATCTAACAAACCGCGCAGGTTTAACCGAATAGGACAAGGGGTTGGCGAACAGGAAGGGGGCTGAGCGGGCCACCAGCCGGTCTTCGACCGGCGGTAGCTGGGATCTTAGGGCTCTTGTTTGTTATGCTTCACTTCGGGCATACGCAGCTCTTGAGCGAGCTGATCGAGCACACCGTTGACAAAACGGTGTGCTTCGTTGGCGCCGAAGATCTTTGATAGCTCGACACCCTCATTGATCACCACCTTGTAGGGCACATCGATGCGATGGATCAGTTCATAGGTACCGATGCGCAGAATGGCCAATTCGATCGGCGTCATCTGGCTGTTGGTACGGTCGGTATACTTGCCGATTAGATCGTCAAATTCCGATTTAAACTTGGGTACGCCGCGCAACAACTCACAAAAATACTCTTTATCGACCTTGGTCATATCGTTGTCGGTTAAAAACTCCGCTTCGATCTGGGTCACTGGCGTTTCCGCGACCTGCCATTGATACAGCGCCTGGATCGCCAGTCGGCGCGCCTTGCGACGCTGTCCGGGGTTGGCTTTTTGCTGCGTCATTCTGCTGCCTCTCCCGTACCGATCTGGGTCAGGAGGTTAACCATTTCGATGGCCACCAACGCTGATTCCGCACCCTTATTGCCGGCTTTGGTACCACTGCGCTCAATAGCCTGTTCAATCGAGTCAACAGTCAGCACACCAAATACCACGGGAATGTCGAAGGTCAGGGCTACGCTGTTTAAGCCACCAGCCGCTTCGCCGGCAACATATTCAAAATGGGGTGTCCCACCTCGAATCACGGCACCCAGAGCGATCAGGGCGTCGTACTGACCGGTATCGGCCAAACGCTGGCAAACCAGCGGCAATTCATAGGCACCGGGGACCTTGATCACGGTGATCTGTTCGTCGCTGATACCATGACGCTTCAATGCATCGATAGCACCGGACTGCAGATGATCGACCACAAAGCTGTTCCAGCGTGTGACCACTATGGCGTAGCGGCCCTGATTGGCCGAGAAATCACCTTCAATTGTATTAATAGTCATAAATAATCCTGTGCGTTTTGTGCGAACCTGCCCGCTCGGTGCCGGCAGCGCTGCCTACTTAAGTGGGTTCAACAAATTCGACGACTTCCAGATCAAAGCCTGAAATGCCCCCGAAACGAATCGGCGAACTCAATAGGCGCATTTTCTGAATGCCCAGCTCGCGCAATATCTGCGAACCGGTGCCAATGAAATTGTAGGTGCCGTACTTGTCGATATTGGGATTTTTAGCGCGTTTGTTATTGCCTGACAGCAGTGCCAATTCAGTTTCGACATCGAGTGACTGCTCCACATCAAGCAAGACCACTACGCCGGAACCGGCTTCGGCCACAGCCTGCATGGCCGCTTCAAGGGTCCAGCTCTTGCGTTCGGCGCCAGTGACACCAAGCAGATCCTTTAGGGTCGAGGTAACGTGCACGCGCACCAGAGTTGACTCTTCTGCGGTAAAGGGCTCGCCCTTGGTCAACGCTAGGTGGGTGCCACCGGTGATATTGTCGCGATAGACCCGTACATCGAAGTCACCAGCCTTGGTCGGTAAGCACTGCACCTCAACCTGTTCAATGGTGCGTTCGTTCAAGATGCGGTAATGGATCAGGTCGGCGATGGTGCCGATCTTCAAGCCATGCAGCTCGGCAAAGACCTTCAAATCGGGCAGTCGGGCCATCGTGCCGTCGTCATTCATGATTTCGACAATGGCGGCAGCCGGCATCAGGCCGGCCATCCGGGCCAGATCACAGCCCGCTTCGGTATGGCCGGCACGGCTCAACACGCCACCGGGCTGGGCCCGCAATGGAAAGATATGGCCCGGCTGTACAATATCGTCGGGTGACGATAGAGGGTCGACGGCGACTCGAATAGTGCGTGCTCGATCGGCCGCTGAAATGCCGGTCGTGACGCCTTCACTGGCTTCGATCGACACCGTAAAGGGGGTGCCATGGGCCGCCTGATTACTCGGTACCATGGGTGGCAGACCTAGAAACTCACAGCGTTCACCGGTCAGCGTCAGGCAGATCAGCCCACGTGCCTTGGAGGCCATGAAGTTGATGATTTCCGGGGTCACCTTCTCGGCGGCGACAATCAAATCACCCTCATTTTCTCGGTCTTCATCGTCTAACAAAACCACCATTTTGCCCTGGCGGATATCTTCGATAATTTCCTCGGTACTGTTTAACGACACGGATTCTACCTTTACCAGATGGGGTTTCGACGGGCCACCGCGGCCAATCGGATACTGTTTATGAAAACTGTGCGGATTATGGAGCTAATTGGTGCAAATTCAAGCAAAAACGGGCTAATTAGCCCGCTAATCGTGAATTGGCCGTAAGCGCATCCGAACATCCTGGCCGATCATGCGCCTATCGAGCACCGAGAAGCGCACGCCATCGGCCAGGCTGTGCCATTGATTGGCCAGCATCGGGCGCGTTTGCGCGCCGAGAAATAGGGGTGCCTGATAGAGCATCACTTCATCGGTGTTGCCCGACCCGATCAGGGCACCGGCCAGGGTTGCTCCAGCCTCAACCCAAAGCTGATTGAGCTGCTCGTGCCCGGCCCAGTCGAGCAGTGCATTCAAATCGATACGGTTGTCGACTAGGGGCAACCCCACGGGGCGATAGCCCGCCTGTTGCAGCGCGGCAACCCGTTCGGCCGCCAGATGCTCGCCATGCAACACCAGGGTTGTGCCGGGCATACGCAAGAGTTGCGCATCGAGCGGAATTCGGCCGTGGCTGTCGAGCACCAGACGCAGCGGTTGGCGACTGCAGTCGGGCAAGCGCACGGTCAGCGCCGGGTCATCGGCAAGCACCGTATCGACACCGGTCAAGATAGCGCAGGACTGGGCGCGCCAGCGCTGCACATCGGCGCGCGCCTCAGGTCCGGTAATCCATTGACTCTCGCCACTGGCCATGGCGGTTGCACCATCTAAGCTGGCGGCCAGTTTGACGATCACGCGCGGCCGGCCAGTGCGCATGCGCTTGAGGAAACCCAGATTTAACTGCTCTGCCGCGCTGGCCAAAACACCGTGTTCGGTGGCAATGCCCGCGGCACGCAACGCCGCCAAACCTTTGCCGGCAACTTGCGGATTCGGGTCCACCAGGGCACAGACTACGCGCGCCACGCCGGCGGCAATCAGGGCATCGGCACAAGGTGGGGTTTTGCCCTGATGGCTACAGGGTTCGAGCGTGACGTACGCGGTCGCGCCGGTCGCCGCCGACCCGGCTTGCAGCAGCGCATGCACTTCGGCGTGCGGGCCACCGGCACGCTGATGGTAGCCGGCGCCGATCAGCTGATCGTCTTTCACGATCACACAGCCGACATTCGGGTTGGGCGTGGTGGTGGTGCGCCCCTGTTCGGCCAGCTTGAGGGCCTCGGCCATCCAGAAGGCATCGCGGGCGGGCAATGGCTCGCTCAATCGTCTTTCTCCAGTCGATCGATTTCACTGCGAAACTCGTTGAGATCCTGAAAGCTGCGATACACCGACGCGAAGCGCACGTAGGCGACGGGGTCGAGCAGGCGCAGCTCCGCCATAACAAATTCACCCAGCTGGCGCGAGGGCAATTCCCGCTCACCGGTGCCGCGCAGCGTCTGCTTAATGCGGGTCAAGGCCGCTTCGATAGCTTCGACCGAAACCGGACGTTTTTCCAGCGAGCGCAGGAGACCGGAACGTAACTTGTTTTCATCGAAGGGTTCGCGATTACCGTTCTGTTTAATCACGCGCGGCATCACCAGCTCGGCGGTTTCATAGGTGGTATACCGTTCTCCGCAGCTATTACACTCTCGACGACGGCGCACCTGCTCGCCTTCAGCGACCAGGCGCGAGTCGATGACCTTGGTGTCATGGGCGTTACAGAAGGGGCAATGCATAATGGGAACCCTAGCGCTATTTACAGGGGCTTAGTGTAATGCGAAAAGGCTGGCAAAGATAATAGCCAAACTGCGTTTGAACCTTGAACATTGCCATGATAAACACTTGACTTTAGGGCCGCACCGGTAAAACAAAGGGTCAACAGGTTTCGGTTATGCACATTTTCGCTTCGTTCGGCAAAAGCAAGCAAAAAACTTTAACCGACCTAACATAAAACACTTGAAAATTACTCAAACCCTTTATTTCTGGGCATTGTGGCGAAGACGTTCAGAAATCGTGCAGATTGCACTAAGGCAGGAAGGGTGGGGCTTGAAGGCATTTGCTCAAGGGTTACCCCCAAAGTTATCCACAGCTTTTGTGGATGTATGGCGCCCACAGGTGGGCGCCATTTCGGTGGGGCGGGAATTACTTGCCAGTCGGGCTCAGGCTGGAATAGTAAGCCGCCAAGTTCGCGATAGACTCATCATTCAGTGAGGCGGCCATGCCCCACATCATAGCGGCGCTGCCGCCCTTGCGTTCTTGTGACTTATAGGCTTTCAAAGCCGATTCCAAATAGGCCGCGTTCTGGCCGGCCAGATTTGGATACATCGGCACAATGGCAATGCCGTTGGCACCGTGGCATGCGGCACACATCATGGAACTGGCTTTGCCAGCGGCGATATCGGCGCCCATCGCGCCACTGACCATGAGGCCGGTGAATAAAGTAATGGCTAACTTTTTCATAGTGTTGCTCCAAAGGTTTCTATTATTGAAAGGATGAATAGATTTATACGGCTGTTTTGCCACTCTCGGGCCAAAATTGCTACATATATTTGTCAGTCTGATGATAAAAACCTCAATAGGGTCAAATAATGCCCAAATAGGGCAGTTATTTTTTGCTCGCCAAGTGGTGAAAATTAGACCCTGTTCAATATATTGACGCCCAGATTCTCTACTATTGTTTTTCCCTATTCAAATTTGAATGATCAGCCATGACAAAACACTCTTGTATTAACCGGCTTGGCGTCGGCTTAGTAGTAGTCTCACTGCTTGGCTGTGGGCCGGAGACCAACTCGCGGGTCGGCGACCAGTTTTGGGACCCCAATACCACTAAAGAAGTCTTCGATCCGATCGACGCGCCGGCCTATTCGGTGGTCTATCGGGATAACACACCCGCCAACAGTGAAGACGACGACTGGACTGCACTGGTAACGGTCGATTTTACCGCCCTCAGCCGCCGCTCCAAGGACGGCATCGTGCCCACCTATACACGCGGTCTCTCGGCGCCCAAGGTGATCGATGACCTTATCGAAAGCATGGTGTCGGGCATTAACGATAGCCAATTTTTCAATAACTTGGCCACCGGTGAAGACGCGCGTCTGCAGGCAGACAACCCTGGCGACTATCGTCTGATACTCGACTTTGACGTGATTTGGCCAAACGGCAACAGCGTCTCCTATCTGTTCGATGATATTCGCTTTACCGTACCCGGTTGCCAGACTAGCTATCTTTATTACAGCGATTATATCAATCCGGTGCTCGCCGAGAACTGCGTTAACTGCCACAACGCCGGCGATGCCAGCGCCGCTTTCGACCTAGATGCCGGCAACCTAACCACCCGGCGTACCAGCTTTCTCGCCAAGGTCGATGCCAGCGCGCTGACGGCACCACGCACCGGCACCATGCTCGACTATATCTACAGTGCCGACCACAGTGGCGCCACTACCGTGGCCGCCTTGGCCGCAAGCGATAGCTCTGTGCTGCGCAGCTATATCACAAGCCTAAAGGCTATCGATGCTGACAGCAACGATGGCCGGGACGTGACCAGCGACTTTGCCTTTAGCGAGAGCGATGGGGCCGACTACTGCTTCGCTCGGCCGAGCACCCTGGTGGTGGAAAACTAACGCCTCTGGGCCTAACAGACCACAACATTGACCGCGAGGCCGCCTTGGGCGGTCTCCTTGTATTTGCTGGTCATATCTTCGCCGGTTTGACGCATCGTTTCGATACACTCATCCAGTGACACACAATGGTCGCCCGGCTCGCTCAGGGCCATCCGGGCCGCTTGCATAGCCTTGACCGCGCCGAAGGCATTGCGTTCGATGCACGGCACCTGAACCAACCCAGCAACCGGGTCACAGGTCATGCCCAGATGATGTTCCATGGCAATTTCAGCGGCGTGTTCAACTTGCTCCGGGGTGCCGCCCAAGACTGCGGCCATGCCGGCTGCAGCCATCGAACTGGCGACGCCGATCTCACCTTGGCAGCCCATCTCGGCCGCCGAGATTGAGGCATTGCGTTTGTACAGCCAACCGATGCCGGCAC
The DNA here is from genome assembly GCF_982785585.1 of Reinekea sp. Lineage (NCBI taxonomy): Bacteria > Pseudomonadati > Pseudomonadota > Gammaproteobacteria > Oceanospirillales > Saccharospirillaceae > Reinekea > Reinekea sp. Next base: position 50,847 of record NZ_CEYAVF010000017.1, read on the forward strand.
AGGTCAGTAAAAAGGTTTGCAACCAGTTGGCCAGCAGATCCTCACGATGGTATTTCAGATAGCCCATCACCGCCGGAATCACGCCGGCAGAGCCATTGGTGGGGGCGGTTACCACGCGGCCACCGGCGGCGTTCTCCTCATTCACCGCGAGGGCATAAACGGTAACCCAATCTATTGCGCTCAGATCATCGTTTGGCCGTTGACGCAGCGCTTGCGCCATGCGACTGGCGCGCCGCTGCACCTTAATGCCACCGGGTAAGGCTCCCTCCAAACTCATGCCCCGCTGCATACAACTCAACATGGTTTGACTGATCGAATCGACCCAGACCAGGAGTGATGCCGGAGTAGCCAATAGAGCCATTTCGTTGTCGCGAATGACCTCGGCAATGCTTAGGTGGTGCCCGGTGCACTGGTGCAGTAACTCATCGCCATTGCGAAATGGATAGAGCCGAGGATCGGGGAACTCCTGCAACAGATCGCGCTGGGCCGAGTTTTTCGCCAGCTCATTGGCAATGGCCCCCCCACCAACCGAATACCAGGTTTCGGCCAACAGCTCGATGCCGGCGACATCCAGGGCACTGAAGCGCATGCCATTGGGATGCTCGGGTAAAAAGATATCGCCCATAAAGCGGATACTGTCACTAACATTAAATGGGATCAGCCGGTGCCCGGCTAAGAACAGCTCGCTTTTGACCCGCGTTGCTTGGAACAGCTGTTCAGCCAAGTCCGGCTCGATGGTGGCCGCATCCAGGCCCTGCAGGCCAAGAATAATGGCCTTGTCGGTGCTATGACCGATGCCGGTTAGGGCCAGTGAGCCATAGAGATTGACCCGTACATGCGCCACCCTGGCGAGCAGATTCTGCTGCGTCAGACCGTCGACAAAGCGGCCGGCAGCCCGCATGGGCCCCAGGGTATGAGACGAGGATGGGCCAATACCCACTTTAAATAGATCGAGTACGGAAAAGGGTTGCACAGGGTCACCAGTTTTTATTTTTAGAGTGCTTGCACCCTCGCGCAAGCTTGGCGAAATGGCAACTTTTAGGTCAAAATAACCAGCGTCAGCGCTGGCCTAAATGATTTACACAGGCTTTTATAAGCCTTAAGGCCTGTTCAGTATAAAAATCCCACGGTACACTGCGCATCACCTTTCGACACACTATCTAACACACCTGGAGACACAACAATGGGTACAGTTACCTGCTTCGGCGAAGCCCTGATCGATTTTTTAAACACCGGCGCCAAACAGGAAGGACCCATTCGCATACCCGAATTCCGTCAATTTCCAGGTGGCGCACCGGCCAATGTGGCCGTCGCAATCAGCAAGCTCGGCGGCGAAGCGGCATTTGCCGGCCAGGTGGGTAACGACACCTTTGGCCTATTTATTAAGCAGGCATTGGAAGATTACCAGGTCGACACCACAAACCTGGTCTTGCACCCGAGTGCCAAAACGGCATTGGCCTTCGTCTTTCTCGATGATCAGGGTGAGCGGTCGTTTGAGTTTTTCCGCACCAACACCGCCGACCTGCTGCTCACCCCGCTCGATGTGAAAGACCGCTGGTTCATCGATACCGATATCTTCCATTTCTGTTCCAATACCCTGACCGACACGGCGATTGCCGAGACCACTCGCGTGGCCATCACCAAGGCCCGTCATCAAGGCTGCTTGGTCAGTTTTGACGTTAATTTGCGCCACAATCTATGGCCCAATGGCCAAGCCGACATAAAGGCGGTTACCGACTGCTTTAGCCAGGTCGATCTGATTAAAGTGTCCAAAGACGAACTCGATTATCTCGAGCCGGCCGGCGAAAAAGCCTTCGTACAGGCGGCCATCGCGCAAGGCGTTAAAACCGTCTTGATCACCGATGGCGGCAATACCATCAAGGTTCTGGCCAAGGGCGTATATTCTGAAATTACCCCGCCGCAGACCACCGTCGTCGATACCACGGCCGCCGGTGATGCCTTTACCGGTGGTTTTCTGTTTGCCTTAAGCGAGCAGGGTGATATCCGCAAGACCCTGGGCGATCAGGAGAAGCTCGAAGAGTTGGTGCTCTTTGCCAGTAAATGCGGAGCCTTTACCGTGGCCCGTCAGGGCGCCTTTACGGCCTTGCCCACGCTCGATGATCTAGCGCCAGAAGACTGACCAATATCTTGCTCTCGATCGGGCACGGTGCCTTGTCGAGGGCTTAAAAAAATCGGAGTACACCCCATGTCGCAAGCACCCAAGTTCCGCAGTGCTGAATTTTTAACGGCCCATATCCAAACCATCCTCGATTTTTATCAGCCAAATATAAAAGATAGCATGGGCGGGTTTCAGCAGAACTTTCTCGATTCCGGGGTCGCCTTTGACGGCGACAAAAAGCATCTGGTCAGTTCTTGCCGGATGATCTTTAACTATATCAAGGCTGACGCCCTATTTGACCGCGCCGAATACCAGCATCTCTGGCACCACGGACTGGACTATCTGCGCGCCACCCATTGGCAGAATGATCGACAAGGCTATAGCTGGACCTTAGATAAGAACGGGCCTACCGACGAGACCAACCAATGTTACGGCCTGGCCTTTGTCTTACTGGCGTTTGCCACGGTCTTAAAGGCTGGGGATGAGAGCGCCCGGGCCGATGTCTATCACACCTGGTCGCTGTTAGAGCAACATTTCTGGCAGGCCGATATAGGTCTCTATGCCGATGAGATTTCCGCCGATTGGCAGACGGTGTCCAGTTATCGTGGTCAGAACGCCAACATGCACTGCTGTGAAGCCCTGATCCTGGCCTATGAGGCGACCTTGGATGAGCAGTTTTTGGATCGCGCCTATCAGTTGGCCCACAAGATCGCCGTCGAACAGGCGGGTAAGTCCAATGGTCTGATCTGGGAACACTTTAACGCCGATCTGTCGATCGATTGGGACTACAACCGGGACGACGCCAAGAACCTCTATCGACCCTGGGGGTTTCAGCCCGGTCACCAGACCGAATGGACCAAGCTCTTATTGATGGTTCACAAACACCGGCCCGAAGCTTGGCTGCTGGCGCGCGCACAAGAGTTGTTCGATCGGGCTTGGGCAATAGCCTGGGACGAGCAAAACGGTGGCCTCTTTTATGGCTTCGACCTTGACGGCGCAATCTGTGATGACGATAAGTATTTTTGGGTCCAGGCGGAAAGTTTCGCCGCGGCCGCCCTGTTGGCGAAGGCCACCGGTGACGAAAAATACTGGCGTTGTTACGATCAACTGTGGCAATACAGCTGGGCGCACTTTATCGATCATCAGCACGGCGCCTGGTATCGGGTACTCAATGCCGACAACAGTAAGCAGAGCGACATCAAGAGTGCCGCTGGGGCTAAGTGTGATTACCACACCTTAGGTGCCTGCGAACTGGTACTGCGCGAAGTATTCCAAGACTGAATCAGAGGATAGGAGGCCAGAGCATGACCGATGACCTACAGATTTTGATCGATCACCGGGCTCATGCCAAGCGCCGAGAAAAGGTGTTACTGGCGCTGCGCGCCTACAATGATGGGCAGTCGTCTTGGCACAAAGAAATGCGCTCCAAAGGTGGGCGACCGCTCGATGTCTATGCGCTTGACCAAAACAAGCAGATTATCGCCGGCCTGGTTGGGGAAACCTTTTGGGGCTGGCTGTCGATCGATTACCTCTGGGTCACCGAGGCGCATCGCCACAATGGTCTGGGCAGCCTGCTGTTGCTCGAAGCCGAGACCGCTGCTATCGCGCGCAAATGCCAATGGGCGAAGGTCACGACCTTCAGTTTTCAGGCACCAACTTTCTACCAGAACTTGGGTTACCAGGTGAGTGGCCAGCTCGACAACTACCCTCCCGGTCATACTCTCTATTGGCTCAAAAAAAACCTTCCCGAGGCCACACTGCCAACCTCGGCGTAGCAGGCTGCGCAGCCATTTATCGACTAGGCTTAATGGTATGCGCGTAAGCGGACCGAAATCGCTATACTGGGTAACAGTGTCCGACAATAGGCCCTTCAATTAACCGGGCTGGCCTGCCCACGCCACTCTTTAGGACTTCCGCATGAAAATATTGGTACGTAATTTAAGCAAGGTCACCACCGAGGCAACGCTGCAAGGCATGTTCGAAGCCTTTGGTCAGGTACAGTATTGCACCCTCATCAATGATGTTAAGACCGGGCAACACAAGGGCTTTGGTTTTGTTGAAATGCCCAAGGCTATCGATGCCAAGAAGGCCATCCATCAGCTCAATAATGCCCAGGTGGACGGTCGAGCGATTCGCGTCAAACGCGCCATCGACAAGCCAGTTGACGCCCCTGAGGCGCGTCCGGCCGATGAGTAAGGACCCATTAGAGGGCATTAGCCTGAAAACCATAGTGACGCTACTAGAGGCCCGCTATGGTTTCGAAGAATTGGGGCAACGGATCAATATCCGCTGCTTTACCGATGACCCCAGTATTGCATCGAGCCTGAAGTTCCTGCGCAAAACGCCTTGGGCGCGCACCAAGGTCGAAGAGCTCTATATTGCCAGCTTAGATCAAGCCTAGGCGTTATCGGGCTTTTAGGCGGGGCAACTGAAATCGCTGGCCATCCGATACAACAGCTCTATTGCGCGCAGATGCTCTGCCGATCCCGGCACCCAGCGTTCCCCGCCCGAGTGCACCAATGCCCCGCCGACGGCCTGTGGCCAAGCATCGAACTGGGCCGCGACGTGGGCGACGAAATATCGCTCTGATGCAGCGCGAATCTTGTCCCAACGTTTTAGTGCCGCAAACGAGCTGTTGTCCGGTTGCTCAGTATGGCAACCGGTACAGCTATTGAAGCTGCTCTGTACCTGATTGGCAAAAAAATTCTCATTGAGCCCAGAACACTGGTTGCCGATGTCCAGGCTGAGTTCAGTGCTGTCACGTTGTCCGTCCTTGATAATGGTTAATTCGACAACATTGGCGCCGGCCTGGGCAAAGGTCAGGTAGGTTTGGCGGATATTATCGTTGCTGGTGAGGCCTGAGAACGGGCCAGCCACGACAGCCTCGGTCGGCATATTGCCACTTTCGAGTAACTCGCCATTGAGGCGCAGCTCGTATTGAGACCCGACGACGGCGCGCATCTGGACCCGAGCGGCAACCGGGAAGTCGCCATTGGGTGTGGTGCCGGCGGTAACGTTCAAGGAGGTGATGAGCGCTCCACCCGTTGGGTTGGTTTGACTGGCGCCGCTGGCAGAAGCCTGCGACGCCTCCTGGGGTGGCTCGAGCAATAGATTGCAGCCGACCAATAGCCATGGCGCAACCCAACTTACGATCGCTCTCTTCATGCCCCGCCCCCCTGACCGACTCAATAAAAACAGGATGCCAGTGGAGCGAGATCAATTCTGAGTGCAAGCGCACAGTTTTGAAGACCTAACTGCCGCCTAGCCGGTGATGCCGGGCGGAACTTCTTTGGGGATAATCGAGCGCCGCTCGTAGCTGAGATAAACACCGACGAAGACCACGCAAATAGCGATCCACTGGATCAGCGTCAATCGCTCGCCTAGGATCAACATGGAAAATAACAGCGTAAAGACCGGCAGCAGATTGGCATAGCCGGCCGCCGTCGAAGCCTTTACAAAGCCTAGGGAGAAGTTATACAGACCGTAGGCGCCTAAGGTAACCACCAGGCCGAGATAGAGCAACCAGCCCATGGTCGAGAGCGAAATCTGGCTGGGCCAATCCGATAACAGCGCGAGCGGCAGATAGAAGATGGCCCCAGAAAAACTTTGCAGCGCGGTTAAGACAAAGGCGGAATAGCGTTTCACCAGGTGCTTGACCAACAGGGTGTAGCCAACCGCCATGACCATGGCGAGGAACTCGAGAAAATTCCCGAGGATGGCATTGGGTGCTTGAGCGGAGTTGTCACCCGTCAGGGTCATCGCGATTACCCCGGCCACGGCGATGAGAAACCCGAACCACTGCTTCAGATTATTGCGCTCACCGAGGAAAAAATAGGCCGCAATGGCCACCATCAGGGGCAGCATGGCGGTCACCATGCCCGCTTGACCGGCACTGGTATAGCGCAGCGCCTGCGATTCAAAAAGAAAATAGAGGCAGGGTTCAAACAGCACCATGCCAAGCAAAAACTTCCAGTCACCACTCTGATAGACAAAGCCATGGCGCAGCCAGGGCCAGACCACCAGAAAGGCCACGGTGCCGATGGCCATCCGTAAAAAGACAACGATCATCGGCGACATTTCATTGACCGTAATCTTTAAGGCAATAAAGGAACTGCCCCACAGGATCATCGCCAGTAACAGTGCCAAATGGGCACGCAGGGTGGTGTTCATGGTTTACCTCAGGTGTGCTGTGCACGCCGGCTGGCGTGCAGGGTGATAACGCTAGGGTTGCTGATTTGGCCCTAACTAAAGCTCGAAGCCATAGCGAGCGGCAAGAAAATGGGCAATACCGTCATCCACATTGGAGCCGATGGTGGCGGTGGCGATGGCCTTGAGTTCGTCCAGGCCTTGCCCCATGGCATAACTCTCGTCCGCCAGGTGAAACATCGATAGATCGTTATCGGAGTCGCCGAAGCAGATCATTTTGCGTGCCCCCAGCTGTTTTTGAATAATTTTAACCGCGTCGCCCTTGGTGCCGCCGGCATGGTGAATATCCATCCAATAGCCGCCGCTGTGATACATGTCATGACCGGCAAACACCGCCACGCCAGGCAAATCGGCCAGCGCTTCGGCCATACCCAATACGGCCGGATTATCGGTTGCGGCAAAGATATTCAAGACATGGTCGCGAATATCGGAAAAGTCGGGCTGTTGTTGTACGGTAATGTCCTTGGAATTTAAAAAATCGACCCACTTCTTCTCTCTTGGCGTCGAGACACCGGCAATAATGGCACCGATGATATCTTCGTGGTCGATGGTATTGATCCAGGGATTAATGCCGTGCTGATGCAACCTTGTGCAGACTTCGATAACCTCTGCTTGGTCCATGGGCATTTTACTGATGATTTTGTCGGCATTCAGATCCCAGAGCAATACGCCGTTTTTGTACACCTGAGGATGGTTAAAATGCACATCGGGCAAGGACTCGCGCGCACCGTGGGGCATACGACCGGTCGCGATGGTCCAGTTAACACCCAACCGATCCAATTCGGACAGCGCCTTACGGGTTACCGCCGAAAGTTTTTCGAACGGATCGAGCAGGGTACCATCGAGATCAAAAACCAATAATTCTTCCACGGGGTCGTCCTTACTATTTGACTGAGCGCAACGCCCGCCTCGCGCAGGCGAGGACGTTGCAGAGCGTACGATGAATGGCTGAGAGCTAGCGCGCCAGTGCCAGCTCGGCGCGCATTTTGGCAATTTCTGTTTGGTAATCGTCGGCGTTAAAAATGGCCGAACCGGCGACAAAGGTATCGGCACCGGCCTCGGCGATGGCGCGGATATTGTCAACCTTGACGCCGCCATCCACTTCAAGCCGGATTGGCCGGCCACTGGCGTCGATCCGTGCTCGGGCCGCTTGAAGCTTGTCGAGCGTCGATGGCAAAAAGGATTGCCCGCCAAAACCCGGATTGACCGACATGATCAGAATCATATCGATCTTGTCCATCACGTAATCCAGATAATGCAGCGGCGTCGCCGGATTAAACACCAGGCCAGCCTGTAAACCGGCATCTTTTATCAGCTGCAAAGAGCGGTCGATATGCTCGCTGGCTTCCGGATGAAAGGTAATCATTGACGCGCCGGCCTCAATAAAATCGCCAATCAGCCGATCTACTGGGGAGACCATGAGATGCACATCGATTGGCGCGGTAACGCCGTGCTTTCTCAAGGCGTGACAGACCATCGGGCCGATGGTCAGATTGGGCACATAGTGATTGTCCATTACATCAAAATGCACCCAGTCGGCACCGGCCGCGAGGACATGATCCACATCGTCTCCCAAACGGGCGAAGTTGGCGGACAAAATGGATGGAGCTATGACAAAATTAGACATCGAAGGGCGGCCTCGGCGGCATAAAGGAGCGACCATTCTAGTGAGTCTCAAGGTGAGGTCAATTTCCAATGACCGTTAAGTGGAGTTTATTTTTAGTTGGGCTGCTCGCAGCGAATGCCATGGCGTTCGCAGAGACCGACCCTATGGCAGGTCTGCAGCGCAATCAAGAGCTGCCCAGACACTATCAGAACAGCCTCCAAGGCGATCAGGTAATCGAACTTAGCACCCCGTCTGAACGCTTTTTCGCCCTTAGCATGGAGCAGGAAACGGGATCCCCTGAAGGCGGGTTGCTGATATTACACGATGCCGGTCACACACCGGATTATCCTTTTCTGTTGCAACAGAGCCGAACCTATTTGCCGGTGGTCGGTTGGAGTACCCTGTCGATCCCGCTACCTACCCCGCAACGAGACGCCATCGCTTGGCAACCGGTGGCCGCAGATTCGGCCCCGGAGTTGCTGGTGGAAACCGATGAGCAATGGCAAGAGCGGGTTATGGCGCGTATCACCAGTGGTATTCAACAACTCAATGAGCAGGGCAACTATAATATTGCTGTGCTCGGTTATGGCTCTGGCGCCTATTGGGCAAGTCGCTATCTGGCCGAGCGGATGCCGCCCGAAGAGGCCCTAGGTTATGCCTTGATCCTCTTTCAGGCACCCGCCCTTAGACCCGATCTGGCCGACTATGTTGGCCGGCTGAGCATTCCGATTCTGGACCTCTATATGGGCAATGAGCCGGCCCAGGATAGAGCGGCCCGGCAACGTAAGGCGGCGGCAGCCCGCGCCAAACACCCAGACTACCTGCAGATACACGATGCCAGTCGCCATGGTTTCTATGGCGCACCGGCCATCGATCGCTCAACGCGGCGCATTTGGGGTTGGTTGCGCACGCATGCCGGGGGTGAGGAGATACTGGCTGGCGGTTAGGCCCTCAACAGATGCCCCGCCAAGCTTCTAACCAAATATTTCGCCAAGACCTACCTCAAAGTGATGACTAATTCATGACGGCTCAGCTTGCATGCTATATTCTTCAGTTTTAACTCTTACTGGAACTGGAACTGGCTATGGAACGTTTTATCGAACGACTGATGTATGCTTCACGCTGGATAATGGCCCCCGTGTATCTTGGCCTCAGCCTGATCTTGGTGGCCTTGGCCATTAAATTTTTCCAGGAAGTCGTTCATGTCTTTCCAATTGTCTTTTCGATTAACGAAGTCGACCTTATTCTGGTCATACTATCGCTTATCGATCTGACGCTGGTTGGCGGCTTGGTGGTCATGGTGATGTTTTCCGGTTACGAAAACTTCGTGTCCAAATTGGATATAGATGAGGACAGCGAGAAACTATCCTGGCTCGGCCGGATGGATCACGGTAGCCTGAAAAACAAGGTCGCCGCCTCAATCGTGGCAATATCGTCGATCCATCTGCTCAAAGTCTTTATGAATGTAAGCAATATCGACAATGAGAAGATCCTCTGGTATCTGCTTATTCACATCACCTTTGTACTCTCAGCCTTTGCCATGGGCTATCTCGATCGACTCTTGCACGCCAAATAAACTTCCGCACTGGCTAGGCAGCATGGCACGCAGGCGACTTACAGGGTCCTAGCCGGGGGCGCGATGACACCTAGCCATCAATCAGCGCAAAGGGGTCCTTCTGCTGCTGCAGCTGATACATGTGCTGGTACAGTCCATCTGCTGCCATCAGCTCACGGTGGCTGCCCTGCTGCTGGATATGGCCCTGGTGCAAGACATAGAGTCGATCGGCGTCGCGCACCGTGCTCAGGCGATGAGCGATGGCAATGAGCGTGACTTGACCGCGTAAACGCATCAGAGACTTCTGAATCAGCGCCTCAGTGTGGCTATCGATATTGGCAGTGGCCTCATCGAGAATGAGGATCTTCGGTTTCCGCGCCAGGGTGCGGGCCAGGCTGAGCAACTGCCGTTGGCCGGTGCTGAGGTTTTTACCGCGTTCGGTCAGCACCGTCTGGTAGCCATCGGAAAAGCCCATCACGGCATCGTGCAGTTGGGCCTGCTGCGCCGACTCGATCACTTGCTGATCGGTCAAATCCAGATTGAGCCGAATGTTGTCGGCGATAGTCCCGGCAAAGATAAAGGGGTCCTGCTGGACAAAGCCGACCAAGCCGGTTCGAGTCAGCGTATCCATCGTGGCTATATTGGCACCGCCAATAGAGATGCTGCCCACCTCGAGCCGATAGAAATCCATCAACAAGGCCATCAAGGTACTCTTGCCCGAACCGGTGTGGCCCACTATGCCGATAAAATCCCCACCGGCGACCTCAAACTCAATAGCGCTTAACACCGGCTGCACGCCATCGTAACTGAACGAGGGCACGTCGAAGCGAATATCGATACCCTGCGGTGCCTGCGGGCTGGTAATAGGGGCGACACTCGGTTCGTCGAGCAAGGCAAAGACCCGACTGGCCGAGACCAACGCCTGCTGAGCCATATTGAGCCGAGAGGTCATGTCGATCAATGGCTCGGTAACAGTGCCCAAATAGTTGATAAAGGCATAGATCACCCCGATCTGGATCGTCCCGGTCGAGCTCAGCTCGATCACACCAAAACCAAACAGCAGGGCCGACAACAACAACAGATAGACCAGATCGATCAGGGCGCGCAACAGAAAACCATCGATCACCAGATTGCGAATCTTGGCTCGATAATGATCGGTACTGGTTCGTTTAAACGCTTGTTGAAACGCCTTTTGCTGATTCATCAGCTGGATAACCGCCATCCCTTCAATGCTCTCGTTGAGCCGGGCGTTAATGTCGCTGAGCAAACTGCGTACGCGCTGAAAGATCGGTGTGGAGAGTTTTTGGTAGGTCCACATAATCAGCAGGACAATCGGCACCAAGGTGGCACAGATCGCCATCAGGCGCAGATCCAGGATTGCCATGGCGATGAGGATGCCCAAGACCCGCACGCTATTTTGCACAAATACCGAGATCACGTTGACATAGAGGTCTTTGATCGCCTCGGTATCGTTGGTGATCCGACTGATCAGACTGCCGGTCGCGACCTTGTCGAAGTAAGCAATGGGCAAGGTCAATACATGCGCAAAGACTTGCTCGCGTAAGGTTTGGATGACGTCGAGGGCAATACGGTTAAAGCGCATCGCTTGTAAATAGTAGGTGCCCGCGCCAATCAACTGCGACAAAGTATAGATGGCCGCTAGGGTCCAAATCGCTGGCATATCCCAGTTGGTCGGTCGCAGATAGTCATCGATAAAGACCTTAATCAAATAGGGACCGAGCACACTGGCACTGGTGGCCAACAGGAGCAGCAAAAAGGCCTCGACAATGGTCTTGCGATAAACCCGGGCATAGTCGAGCAGGCGCATAAAGGTGCTCTTCATCGCCCCTCCTCCACGGCCAATTCGAGCTGTTGGTAATCGAACATTTTGCGATACCAACCCCTTTGCGCCAGCAACGTCAGATGGTCACCCTGCTCGACGATCTCGCCTTGGCTGAGTACGACAATTTGCTCGGCCGTGGCCACGGCCGAAAGCCGATGACAGACGATAAGCGTGGTACGGCCGCGGCGCGCCACGCGCAGATGATTCAAAATGGACTGCTCGGTTTTAACATCCACGGCAGACAGCGCATCATCGAGAATGAGGATCGGTGCATCTTGCAACAGCGCGCGAGCAATCGCCAAGCGCTGCTTTTGACCGCCCGATAGGGTGACTCCGCGCTCCCCGACGGCGGTCTGATAGCCATCCGAAAAGCGCACAATGTCATCGTGTATTTGTGCGATCTGAGCCACCGCTTCGATGTCGGCCTGGCTTGCCTCGGGCCGCGCCAGGGCGATATTTTCGGCAATGGTCGCGGAGAACAAGAAGGGCGTTTGTGGCACGGTGGCGATGTGGGCGCGTAAGTTGGCGAGGCTGAAGTTCGCCACCGGGTGTCCGCCAATGCGGATCTGCGCACCCTCTTGCTCGGCCATGCGCACCAATAGATTGATTAGGGTCGATTTACCGGCACCGGTGTGGCCGACTATTCCCAAGGTCTGGCCCGCCGACAAGGTCAGATGAATATCTTTCAGGGTCGGACGCGGCGCCTGGGCGAAGCGAAATTCGTCGATCGCAAACTCGATCGAGGGCAGCACGACCGAGTTCAGAGTGCCCTCATCTTTGATGTCGGGCGCCATGGCAAACAAATCCGCGATCCGCGTGTAGGCCGCCTGACCGCGTTCCACCAGGTTTAATAACCAGCCGATGGCAAACATCGGCCAGATCATATAACCCAGATAGAGATTAAAGCTGGTTAACTGGCCCAGGGTCAGAACGTCCTGGTTAATATAATAGGCCCCGCCGGCGATACTGAGTAAAAAGGAGAAACCAATGCCCAACTGGATCGCCGGATCGTACTTGCTGTCGGTGCGGGCAACCGCCAGATTGGCTTGATTGGCTCGGGCGGCAACCCGGTTGAACTCGACCTGCTCGACCCCCTCCCGACCCAAAGCGCGAGTCAACCGCAAGGCCGAAATACTTTCTTGTACATCATCGTTGAGATCGCTGAAGCGCGCCTGAGCGTCCTTAAAAGACAGATGCAGCTCCTTGCCAAAACGCCACATAAAGTAACCGACGATCGGCCAGGGCACGAGAGCGATCAGGGTGAGCGGCCAAGAAATAACCAGGGTCATGACCAGCAACACCAGCAAGCCGGTAAAGGCACCGTCGAACAGCGCCAAAACGGCTTCACCGGCGGTCATCTCGACGGCTTGAATATCATTGGTGGCCCGGGCCATCAGATCACCGGTTTTCATGGTTTGATAAAAGTTGGGTGACTGTCGGCTCAGCTGGTCGAACAGCTGTTGGCGCAATTGATTGGCGAGCTTATAGCTGGCGCCGAACAGTGCAATACGCCAGATAACTCGCAGACTGTAGCTGGTGATAGCGGCCAGCAAAATCCAGCCGATATGGCTGTACAAAAACGGCCAGGTTGCGCTGCCATCAACCAACGCATCGACAATTTGACCGATCATCCAGGGCGGCACCATGGTCGCGAATGCGACCACCACTAAGGCGACCAACGCCACGCCATAACGACGCCATTCTTGACGGAAAAACCAGAACAGCTGTAAAAAAACCCGCACCTGCGATCCTCTGTAAGTGGATAACGAAATCAATTTCGGAACTGCAACTGGAGCATCAATCAACAGTCGGTTGTTGTTAAGTATGAACGATGTGGCAAATAATTTTGGCTGCGATTAACCTTGCGCTGGCAAAAGTCGGCTCCGTTTCGGTGTTCTTAAACAACCACTAAAAGGCCCGGCCGTCGTTGCCTTAAGGCGCTGAATTTTGCTCGTAAGGGTTGAGAAAAGGCGTTTTGCTCAACACATAAGATCTGTAATTTTGTCGCTCCGAATGCCCAGGCTAACAGAGCCTCACCGCCCAAATCGCTCAGCCCACATTGTACCAAACCAACCTCGGTCACGGTCGGGGGCAATCTTTTAACCAGACTCACCATGACCTGATCGGATACCTTATTATAACTCAGGCTAACCGAGTGCAAGGCCGGCCCGCCCTGGCTATGAATCGCCTGTATGGCGGCTGCGATGTGTTCGATTTGCATGCTGCTTAGGTTGGCATTGCGTAGATGCAAGTCGTAGTCCAGGCTATTTTCGTGCAACAACATCAGCTTAGCCGCGGCCGTTTGACACACTGCATTTTGGGTCGACTTTAAGACGTTCACTAGTGTTGCCAAGGTCATTTGTGGGTTTTCTTCTGCGTTAAGGCGACGGGTAAAGGCTTGCAGTATGGCAGTCAGGCCGAACAGCATTACTGACCCTTTTTTAAGCAGCCTTCTTCTGGTTAGATTTTTGGGCTTCGGATTAGATACATAATTCTGTGACATTTCCTAACCTACCTCAACACTTAACAGGCTGTAAAACAACCGATCGACTTTGCCATGGGCTTGCTGGCTTGGGTCATCAATCGCCTTTAAACGATACCACCTTGCCTTCACCTTTGACCGCGGCGACCAAAAAAAACAATCCAAAGGAACCCAGCAGCAAGGTCAAGAAGCCGCCCTGAAATGCCGTTTGCACCCAAAACCAAACGGGCTCCTGGTCTTGGAAAGTTTCCACGCCCTGGCGAGCATAAAAGATACCGCCCGTTAATGGCACGAGAAGGTCTTGATAACAGAAGTACCCCGCTAGAGCGGTTAGAAATACGCCAGAAAAGATTGTTTTTATCTTACTCTGAGTACTCAAATCTGTCTTAAACATAGCACGGATATCCTCGAAGATTGTTACTTTAGCCCGCCTACGCAAGCAGGCTATTGGAATTGCAAACCACTCTAGTAATCTACTGACCAGTTTAATTCTAGGCCGTTATTGTTGAATGACCCGAATTCTCCCTGCGTGTAGACTTCCAAATAGGTGCGCGGTGTCAGCTCATATTGTAGGCTGCTGCGGAAATCCTGGTCGGTCCCGACGCCCTGTTCAACCTCGAGATAGAGGTTTTCATTAACATATTTACCGGCACTGATATTAAAGGCAACATCACCTGAGCTGGTGCTTTTGGTGTCGACTACCAGAGAATCGAGGGCCAGCTCGTCGCGAGTCGCGGCGATCAGATCGAGCCCGGTTTCACCGGTACGTAAGCGGTTGACCACCGATGCCAGTTGCACGGCTTGAATCACACTCATTTGCTCCACTCGCCGGCCAAAGAGCAGCTGGGATAGCAGCTCATCTTGGCCCAGACCGGAGGGTGAACTGAGTACCAAGCTAAGAGCATCCTGGGTACCGCTAATGCGGATACCCACCTCTAAATCGCGCTCTTTGTAGAGCCCATTGACGTCCAGTACCAGCTGGTTGTTTTGAATTTGGACATTGCCGTCGGTCAGGGTAAAGGCCTTGCCAAAACCCACATAGTTGCCGCGCACGATGGCAAATTGACCGGAGATTTGCGGCAAATAAAAATCATCCGTTAGCTCCAGCGTACCGGCTAACTCGGCATCGATACCCTGACCGTAGAGGTTGACCCGGTTATTCGCCACCACCGAGACTTGCCAACGGCCCTGGGGCCAATAGGTCGGCTTTTGCGCAGACTTGCTGGCTACCCCATTCGCCTGCACTATATTTAGTTGCGGCGCGCCGTCCCAGAGGAAGGAATCCGACTGCATATTTAACGGTGCGACATTAAGTTTACCGGCCACCTGCAGCTGATGATAGGAACCAGTCGCCTGCAATGCACCGGACACAGTGGCGTCCATCTGCGCCTGATTTAACAGTCCAGCCTTGTTTAGGGTGACACCGAGATCAATCTTGTGAGCTAGCCATTGCTGCGCTTGCGGCAGAAATTGCACATCACCCTGAATGCGAATTTGTCCGCGATCACCATCCAGTGCACGACCATCGATTTGCCAAGTGTCCTGGTTGGCCGCCAGATCCAGATGAATATCACTGATCAATGTGCCGTAAGTGGCGTGTTCATAGAAACCATTGAGCCACTGCAGATTACCAGACCAAGATGGGGCCAACAGGCTGCCTTGCCATTCCAGTAACCCGGCCAATTCGCCACCGATTTGCTGGTCGGGCTGATCGATAAAAAACGGATCCAACACCGACAGCGGGGTGTCGATTTTCACACTTCCGGCAAAAAGCTTTTCGCTGACTAGAGCCTGCCATTGGGATAGAGCCACCCGAGCGGTGCCGAGTTCGACCTTAAGCCGGGTCTGAGCATCCGAACTGAGCGAGCCGCTCAGAAGATAACGACCAGCCTCGCTACGCAATTGGCCATTGATATTAATCGGCCAATTTTGTGCTTGCCAGTCGATGGCACCGGACAGCAGTGGGGCAGCTAGATTGCCACTGGCCTGCAGGTTAAAGGTCGCGATTCCAGGACCTATTTCGGCGTTATCGATCCAGTAGGCTGTGTCCGGTAACCGACCCTCAAAGAGCAGTTCGCCGTCTAGCCCTTGGCCCTGGCCGGACACCGTCAAACTGAGGGCATTGGGGATATCGAACAGTGTTTCGGCGACGCGCCAGTTTTCACGGTTGCCACTCAAGGACAGTTGCGCGCTAAAGGGCAGCGTACGGATATCCCGGCCTAAGCGACCGACACTGCTGACTTGGCCCTTGAATTCGGGCAACGCCAACGGGCCGGCCAGCGTCAGCTCGGCGCTCAGTTGCCCGGTTAAACCATCCGGGACCGGTGCGCCCAACTGACGGATCTGGGCAAACCGGAGATCCTTAATCGAGATCGCTCCAGTCACCGTTTGCTGCTCAGTCACCAGGCTAGCCTCGATACCGCTGGCACCCAATTGCCCTCTAAACTGGTGTTCTAGCTGATCCTGCCAGGCGCCTTGGCCTTGCCATTGGAGTCGATAGGGTTCTTCTAATAGGGTGCCAACGCTTGTCAGATCACCGTCGATGCGCCAATCGGCCGTGCGATTGTCGAGCTCTAACTTGCCATCGAGCGAGCCTTGCCAAGTATCCAGCGTGCTCAGATCGACTGACTCGCCGAGCACCGCCTTTAGCCAGGGCACCAGGGGTCGGGCATCGGGTGTTTGGGTGGCCACGGTCAAGGCTGCTTGCTCTAAGCGCCAGTGATATTGGCCCTCGATTTGCCATTCTCCGCCCGCCCACCGCCCTTGTGCCGCACGAATATCGACATGATCGACATCGAGCTGGGTCAGGTCGGCGCGCAGCACCACGGGCTGGCGATCGAACTGACCGCGAGCATCGACATCGCCGGTGATGATCGGTGCGGTTAGGCGACCGGTGAGCCGAATATCGGCATCGAAGCGCAGATCGAGCGTATCGGGTAGGGCGCGTTCAGCACCGATAAACTCACGCGACAGCAGTGGCAAGTGGCGACTGGCGATGGCTTCCAGCTCGGCATCGCCGTCTAGGGTCAGTTCATAGGGCCAGAAATCGCCCCGATAATACCAGCGAGCATCAAGCCACTGAGCCTCAAACTGATCGATTTTCCAGTGCAAATTGTCGTCGGGGCGAGTCACTAAGGCGAGCGTCAGCGGTTGCTCGAACCACTGGCCGTGTAAGATGCTGTCGGTGCCAATCGCCGGTTTGTTCCAGGGGCCGGTTAGGCTCGTTTGCCCGGTTAACTCGCCCTCGAGGGTATCGAGTATCTGCGGCCAAAAGGATAACCACGGCCGCAGCATGGCCAACGGCCAATCCTGATGGGTTAGGTTCAGGTCGAAACTTTTTTCACGCCAATCTATTTTACCCGCTCCGGCTAACTGGGATGTTCCCAGCTGCACTTCGGACGCTGCCAATTCAAGATGGCTCGATTGCAGGCTGGCAATGATCAGGCGTGCGCGCAGTGGCCAGTCTTGCCAAAAACCCTCAATAAGAACGTCACCGCTGATGTCGACCGCACGCCCCTGACCGGTGACGCTCAGGTCACCAGAGCCGGTGCCGCGAAACGCGACCGGCAAACTGACGCCCAGGCGCGCGAGCAATTCAGCGCGCCAGTCGATCAGTTTTAATTGGGCACGCCAGCTCTGATCGGCTAAGACATAATTCAAACTGCCGCCGGTTTGCAGTAACTCGGTTTCCAACTGAAATGCACTCAGGTTCAGTTCCCCCTGACCCCATGTGCCGGAGAGGCTTGCCTGCAGCGGTGCGTCATGCCACGTACCCTGCAGTTGGGCGTCGAGCGCAACCCGTGGGTCGGTGAATGACCCACTTAGGGTGCCGGCTACCGCACCGCCCAAACTAAGCTGAGCCAAGCTGGCGGGCAGCAGTTCCTGAAACAGCGGATCGGTGAACAGTTGGCCCTGATAACTCAGGTCTAGGGTATCGGACAACCAGTCGATCAAGCCAACGGCTGAGATCTGGTTGTTGCCCAGACTGAGCTTGGCAGTCTCTAGGCGCAGACGCGTTGCCTCCGCCAAACTGGTCATAGACAGATCAAAGGGTGTGCCCTGCCATGTACCCTGGGCGCCCACCTTGGCATCCAAGCGTGGTCGACGCCAACCGCCGTACCACTGCGCCTGCATCGAGAGTTGGCCGGTCAACTCTGCCACACCGGCAAATTCACTGAACGGGTCGAGCACCCAATCGGTCATCTCGATAGACAGCTCGGAGTCGTTCGGGTCGATCCAGCCGAGCAGCGCAGCCGGCTTACCATCAAGGCTGATGTCGACGGGTAGGAAGGTCAGTCGTCCGTCCGCTATCCGATACTCTAGCGCGCCGCTGGCTTCCAGTCGGTGAGAACGCCAGGGCAGCGACCACTGATCAATGGCCACCTGCAGCGTCGCGCTGTTGCTGTAGTCGATGCGTGCATCCCACGAGGCCTGTGCCGGTTCAGTCAATGACCAACGCAGCCATCGGGCCCAGGCCGTTGATGGCTGTGCTAACAGCGAACCCTGCAAACGGAAGCGATCTATGGCGTCGGCCGACAGTTCGGCCGAATAGCTATTGGCCGTGCCCGGCTCAGTCAACGACAGGGCAAGCCGGGCCGGTAATGCGCCCCAGTTGATTTCGCCTTCCGCCGCCAGGGTGGCATGCAGCGTCGGGTATCGAGGTCGGTCCAGGCTAATGTCGCCAATGGCCACATTTTCGATGCGCACTGCGGGTAAGCGGGGCCATAACTCGATGAGACGGGCGAATGGATTCGCGCCAGCGCCGCTGCCCGGTTCGGCCAGTTGCATTTGCAGCCGACCGATGGCGATATCATCGAACCACCAGCGATTTTGCACGGCATAAGGCCATTGCCAGCTGAGTGACAAGTTATCCATTTGAATGGTCGGTGCCGCGGCTAGACCGACCAGTTTGATTTGCCCGATGCGCCATTGACCCAAGCCCGGCGAACGGATCCCGCTGACGCTGATATCTTGCCCCGACCACAGACGCAAGAAGTGAACCCCTTGCGTCATCAAGCCGATGCGACCGCCCTCGGTGCCGACCAGCATGGCGCTGATCATCAGCACCGCAATGAGCAGTAACACCGTCACGCGCAGCAGCGTGATCCAACCGTGACGCGCCACCGCGCGCAGACGAATAGCCATTAAAAGGCCTGCCCTAGGCTGACATAAACCTGAAAGTTGGCATCGCTCGCACGCTGGTTTAGTGGCCAGGCCAGATCGATTCGGATCGGTGCAAAACGGGTGAAATATCGAATGCCGAGCCCGACACCGTGGTACCACTGCTCAGGCGAGTCTAAACTGGCGCGCTCACCCAAGGCCCCAACATCCCAGAAGGCAACGCCACCCCAACTGTCATTGATGCGCAACCGCGCCTCGTTGACCAGTAGCCAACGCTGCGTCGCGCCCGGCAACTCGGCGGCCAAGCTGCTGGGGTTCTCGGCAGTAATTTCCTTTTGGGCTAACTGGATGCTCTGGTAGCCATAGCCTCGAATCGAGGCGCTGCCGCCGGCCTTCAACCATTCCGATTGCGGAATGTTGGCCAGGGTGGACCCAAGCTCAGAACCATACCAGAGGGAATCCCAGCGGACCCGGCTGGCAAAGGTGGCGCGCTTCTTCAACGACCAAAAATACTGTAGATCAACACCGGTCAAGAGGAAGGGCGTGAACTTTTCATCGATGTCCCAGACCGGCTCGGCGCCCACGGACGTGCGCAAGCCAAGGCTAGGATTGAACGGATCCTGGACCGAGTCACGGAGATATCTGAGCGGGGTGCGCAACTGGCGATAGCGGTCGCTGACGCCATAGCTGGTCTCGTCGATCTGACTGACACCGAGACCAAACTCATAATAGTCCAGCGTTGAGGCTTTGCGCGCCAAGCGCGCGATGCTGGAGTATATGGTCGATTCGACCCCGGCAACCTCAGCGTAACTTATTTCATTGTCCCAATTGAGGCGGTTACGGCGATCAAGAAAACTCGGTATCACCATATTGGCTGTGGCGCTCTGCTGAGCAGATTGCAATGCTAGGCCCAAGGCCAAACTTTGCGCTTCGCCAAAGAGATCTCTGTGCTGCCAACCGGCCGAACCGCCGATACCTTGATCACTCTTCCAGCCCAAGCCGGCGCGCAGGGTCCGGTCTTTACGCGACTCCAAGCCGAAGGTGACATTTACCTGGCCGGACTCGCCTCGCGTCAGGGTAGGCCGAATCTGACTAAAAAGACCGGTGTCAAACAGACTGATCACCGCGTTATCGATGTCGGCTCGACGGTAACAATCGCCGCTGTCGATACCGCTGACCCGGGCGAGAAACTCTAGTTTCGCATCGCCCGCACCGATAAATTCAACCTCACCAAAGGTAGTGGGATCGGACACGATGACCTGAAAATCAACATCGCCGACCTGCTCCGCCTCGTCTAGCGTGACTCGATGATCGATCGAGAGGCTGTAAAAGCAGCTGCGCGCTTCAATGTATTGCCGCAGCTTAACTTGCTGATTGAGTACCAGCGCAGCGTTTAAGGCTTCACCCACGGCCAGCACCTGCCACTGGTTATCTTCAGGCATAAAGCCTCCCGACAACGACAGGCTGCGAATGGTGAATTGAGGTCCCAAGGTGATTTGGTAGCGGGGGGTCAGTTTTTCCTCGTTCCAACTGCTGTTGATAATCGCCTGATAATAGCCGCGACTCCGAGCCAGTTGCTCCAGACGTGTTAACTCCGCTCGTATCTGGCGATCTCGA
The DNA here is from genome assembly GCF_982785585.1 of Reinekea sp. Lineage (NCBI taxonomy): Bacteria > Pseudomonadati > Pseudomonadota > Gammaproteobacteria > Oceanospirillales > Saccharospirillaceae > Reinekea > Reinekea sp. The sequence continues at coordinate 71,396 of NZ_CEYAVF010000017.1, forward strand.
CTGGGATCTATATTGGTCTGATTGACGGCCGCACGGTAGTCGTTAACCGCCCGCACAAACTCCCCCTGAAGCTCAAAACGATAGGGCGCTATGCTGATATCCCAACGATTGGCCGAGCGCAGTGCAGCGGCGCTGGCGCCATTGACCAGCAATAGAAGCAAAACCAGCGGTGTCTTTAAATATTTTATCATGCTGAAGATGTCATACCCTGGCGTAACCAAAACTGAAGACAAAAGCCATGTCGGGCATTGAACACGGAACGTCGCTTGACTGCCTGTTCGGTGTTCGAGTCTTATACGGCAATGACTTGTCACTATGCCATTTGTTCATTTGTCCTAACAGCTCCAACTGGGTATTATTTCGCGCTATATACACAGATCAATTGGCATTTGGTAACAGCTGCCATTCATTACTAACGGGGTCACAATGAAACGCGATAAAAAAAGAATCGAAGGCGAACCCTGGAGTGCAGAACAGCTGCAACTCTATTTGGATTTTAACACATACGATGGGACAGACCGAGACTTTCATTGCCTGTATCGAGCCTATACCAGGATGGATGAGACAGCGTTCTTGCAATTTGTGGCATTGTTTAAAAGTGAAGGTCGCAATTTGGCGGCGACCAACCCGGATGGCCATACCCTAGCGGCATTGCTTGCCAACCATGCGCAAAGTGAATTCTACCTCGGCGCCCTCGTCTAGCAGAGTCTGGGCAACCGAGGGCACGGCCAATGCACCGCGCCCACCGATGCAGCCTTAGGCGGCACCGGACTATTCGTCACGCAGATGTTTCAAGGCCTCGTCTAAGCTTTTGACGGCCAGCACAGTAATGCCCTCGATCGGTTTGCGCGGTTTGTTGCCGAGCGGCACGATGGCCTTTTTAAAGCCATGCTTGGCGGCTTCGACAATGCGTTCTTGACCATTGGGCACTGGCCGAACTTCCCCATTCAAACCAATTTCGCCGAAGGCGATCCATTCGTTCGGTAGGGGCCGATCCCGCAGACTCGATAAGATAGCCAGCACACTGGCCAGATCCGCGGCCGTTTCGGTGACCCGCACGCCGCCCACGACATTGATAAAGACATCCTGATCGCCGGTAAAGACACCGCCGTGGCGATTCAGTATCGCTAACAACATATTCAAGCGATTGGCATCCAGACCGACCGCCACGCGCCGGGGATGGCCCATGGTGGTGCCATCGACCAGTGCCTGAAATTCGATCAACATTGGTCGTGTGCCTTCCCACACCACGGTCACGATAGAACCGGAGGAGGCCGCATCGGAGCGATTCAGGAAGATCGAGCTGGGGTTTTTAACTTCCTTCATACCGCTGTCGAGCATCGCGAACACGCCCAGCTCATTGACCGCACCAAAGCGATTTTTGATCGCGCGCAGAGTCCGGTAGCGCGAATCGGCGGAGCTTTCGAGCATCACCGAGGCATCAATCATATGTTCTAGCACCTTCGGCCCAGCCAGAGTGCCGTCTTTGGTGACATGGCCAACCATGATCAGAATAGTGCCGGTCTGCTTAGCGAAACGGGTCAGCCAGGCGGCCGATTCGCGCACTTGCGACACACTGCCGGGCGCCGAGTCGACATCCGGGGCAAACATCACCTGGATCGAATCGATCACCAGTATCTTCGGGTCCAGCTCCTTGGCGACTTCGGTAATCCGCGCGACGCTGGTTTCGCAGAGAATTTTCAAATCGTCGCGCGGCAGATTCAAGCGTTGCGCGCGCAAGGCAATTTGCTGCACCGACTCCTCGCCGGTGACATAGAGCACCGAATGCTCACTCGCCAGATGGCAGAGGGTTTGCAACAACAGCGTGCTCTTGCCGGCGCCCGGGTGACCGCCGATCAACACGGCGCTGCCTGGCACCAGGCCGCCGCCCAAGACCCGATCGAACTCGCCGATACCGGTGACGATGCGCGTCTGATCCGCCAGGTCAACGGCGCTCAGCGTTTGCACTCCGGCCTGACTGCCGGTGTACCCTTGAAAGCGCTCATCCTGGGCAAAGTTGGGTCGCCCGGTCGGGTCCTTGGCCTCACGGAATTCCTTGAGCGTGTTCCAGGCCTTGCACTCGGTACATTGACCCTGCCACTTGGCGTAGTCGGCACCACAGTCGGTACAGACCAGTTGAATCTTATTTTTAGCCACTGTAGATATATCCAGTAAAATGATCTCTGTGGCCTTTATAACCAAAGCCCGGCCAGCACTCAAGTAAAAGCTTTGCATGCACAGCACTTGATCTCTGCCGCGCGCCCTCTCATCATGGTCGCAACTTCGCCCGATCTGCACTGAGCAACCCTATGACGCCGATGAATTGGCACCAGCTGTTAACCACCGCCCGCTTTGGTCACGATGCCCCCGGCCCTGCCGACATGGGCCGCAGCCACTTCCACAAGGATCACGACCGAATCGTCTTTTCCGGCGCCTTTCGCAAGCTCGGTGGTAAAACGCAGGTGCATCCACTGGCCAAGTACAACCATATTCACAATCGACTCATTCACTCGATGGAAGTCGGCAGTGTTGGCCGCAGCCTAGGTATCAGGGTCGCCGAGATCATTAAAGATCAGCTGCCTGAGGGTATTGAGCCCGACGATCTGGGTATTATTGTACAAGCTGCCTGCCTGGCGCACGATATTGGCAATCCGCCGTTCGGTCATGCTGGCGAATATGCGATCCAGGATTGGTTTAAGCGGGCCGACAACCAGATGTTTTTGTCGGGTTTGACCGATTTGGAAAAGCTCGACCTGCAGTGCTTTGAAGGCAATGCCCAGGGTTTCCGTACCCTCGCCCAGGTTGAGTACCATCTTAATAACGGCGGCCTACGCCTAACCTTTCCGACCCTGGGTACATCGCTGAAGTATCCCTGGACCGCCGAGCAGGCCGGCGCCAATGGCAAGTTTTCCTGCTTTCGCAGTGAACACCGCTTTCTCCAGGAACTGGCCAACCGGCTTGGCCTGATCCAGCAGCCCGATGGTCGCCTAGCGCGCCACCCACTCAGCTATCTGATGGAGGCGGCCGATGATATTTGTTACGCGCTAATCGACTTAGAAGATGCGGTGGAGCTGAGCATTATCGAATTTGTCGAGGTCGAGGAGATCTTTCTCGATATCCAGGGCACCAAGGTCCTCAACCTCAACAACAGCGGCAATATTTCCCCAGGCCGCCAACTCTCGGCGCTGCGCAGTAAGACCATCGGCTGCATCGTCGATGCGGTGGTCGCGACGTATGTGACCCACCTCGATTCGATCATGGCGGCAACCTTTACCGGAGATCTAATCTCCGCCTGCCCTGAGCGCATTCGCAATGGCATCAACCGGGCCAAGAATCTGGCCATCAACAAGGTCTTTATGGATGTGCAGAAAACCGAAACCGAGATCGGCGCTTATACGGTCTTATCGGTGCTGTTAAAAACCTTTATCGAGGCAGGCTTTGAGTTTCACCAAAAACGCGATCGAAAGACTTTGTCCTATCGCACCAAGCGGGTGTTCGACCTGATGGCCGGCGAGGCCCCGACCGAGCAAATGAGTCAATATGAGATCTATCAACGCATGGTCGACAATATCGCCGGTATGACCGACAATTACGCGCTCTACCTAGCCAAGCAAATTTCCGCACCCAGCTAGGCCCCGATGCGCAAAAACCGCGCGCCACTATCCCAGCAGCGCACACCGTTCAGTGCCCAAAAAGATGATCTGTGTGCGGTGTGGGCTAAGTCAATACCTTAAGATGGAGGACTCTTTTAGCCAGCAGTCCATCTATGCGCGCAGTGTTAAATTTCTATCAGGGTCTGGGGGTGCATCAGGCCAAACTCTGGGCCGCACTGGCATTATTGATCACCCTTGTTCTGCCCACGACCGATTGGCCGGCGCTCTCGGGGCTCAATCCGGCTCAGGTCAAGGCGGTCTTGATTCTCCTGTTAGCCGCGGTCTTGTGGGTTAGTGAGTGGTTACCCCTGTTTATTGTTAGCTTTATCATCCTCGCTCTAGAATTGCTCTGGCTGTCGCCAGCGCTAGCTCAGTTGGGTCAACCGATCGGCGATGCCCTATTCTTCGCGCCCTTTTTTTCCAATATTATTCTGCTTTTTCTGGGCGGTTTTGTCTTATCGAGCCTGATGCAAAAGGCCGGACTCGACACCCGCTTTGCCCATTGGATTTTGCAGCTGACCCAGGGCGAACCGAGCACCACCCTGGCCGGTATCATCGCCGTCTGCGCATTTTTATCGATGTGGATGAGCAATACTGCAACGGCGGCGATGATGTTAACCATGGTGCTACCGCTGGCTGAGCGTTTGCGCGTCGGCACCCCCTTTCGGGTGGGCTTGATTCTGTCGATTCCGCTGGCCTGTAATCTAGGCGGTATCGGCACCCCCATTGGCACACCGCCTAACGCCATTGCCATGAGCTACCTAGCGGCCAAGGACATCCAAGTGAGTTTTCTGGAGTGGATGATGCTCACCCTACCCTTCCTGCTAATAGCCTTGACGCTGCTCTGGTTTGCCCTGTTGAAGGTCTATCCGCCGGGCACCGCTAGGTTGGACATAGGCACGGTCGAGGCCGAGCCTCTAAGGGCTCGCCAATGGCTGTCTATAGGGATCTTTGTGCTCACTGTCCTGGGTTGGCTTGTTGGCGGCCAGTTCGGGATAAAGACCGGCACCGTGGCGCTCTTTCCCATTATTGCTGCCTTTTGGTTGGCTATTCTGGATCAGTCTGATTTTCGTGCCTTACCTTGGGACGTGCTCTTTATGGTCGCGGGCGGCATTGCCCTAGGCGTTGCGATCGACATTACCGATATGGGGAGCGTGATTGTCGGTTGGTTGCCCAGCACCGGCAGCTTTACCTTGCTGGTCGGCGCTTTGGTACTGGTCGCCGCACTACTCGGCACCGTTATGAGTAACACGGCAACCGCCGGACTGTTAATTCCCCTCGTGGTGTCCTTGAGTTTGCCGACCGAGCAGCTCTTTGTGCTGGTACTCGCCATTACGCTGAACTGCTCCATGGCGATGATTTTACCGGTTAGCACACCGCCCAATGCCATCGCCTTTGGCTCCGGAGTCATCAGCGTCAAGGACCTGGCCCGGATGGGCACCTTGATGGCGATCCTGGGCTTGGTGACCGCCTTTACTTTGGGCCCGCTCTATTGGTTCTGGGTCCTCAACTAACAACTAACAACTAACAACTAACAACTAACAA
>NZ_CEYAVF010000018.1:0-36848 GCF_982785585.1 Reinekea sp.
ACTGAGATGCTCAGTTGGCTCAATAAAAACCGTCAACATATATTAGGACGGGTCACATTAGCGCTTCAGGTGCCGCTTCAGCGACGCCATCAAGAGTCACTCCGGCGTCTCGTGCGTGCGCGTCTGGGTGAGCAAATGTTCGATAAAGAGGTCTAATGTGTCGACAAAAAGATTGGTCTGATGCACGGCCACCAGGCTGTGTTCGACCATTGGATTGTCGAAGCGAATGCGTTTGGCCATGCCCGAGAGCGCTTGCTGAATGCCAACCGAACTGGCATAGCTGACAAACCAATCCTGTTGCGTCATCCAAAACAGAGTTCGCTCAAAGCGTGGCGACCAGGTCAGTTCGTCGAAACGCTGTAATTGGTGATACGCGTTCTCGGCAAAGGCTGGTAGGGCCAAGGCGTGGTAGCGCGCCCAGTGCTGGGCCAGGTGATGATCCAACATCATGTCGATAACAATCGGCGTGGTCTTGCGAAATACCGGCCGTAGCTCGATCCGCAAGGGCTCCAAGAGCGGGTGATGATCGGTAGTCTTATCGATCCATTGGTGCCGATCGAAGTGCTGCAAAAACCCCGCTGAGCAAGTCGATGGCTCTGGACGCCTGGCAAAGTCGGGCCACAGGCTGCCAGCCAGCGCGGCGGGAGTGTCGTCGGAAAACAAGCAATGGCCTAAAAAGTTCATCGTAGGTGCAAGATCATCGTAACGAGAGCGAACAGCCAGTATAATGCTTCGATATTGAAATAAGGGGAAAAACAGTGACAGAATTGAAAAACGACCGGTTTCTACGCGCGCTGATGCGTCAACCCGTTGACCGCACGCCGGTCTGGATGATGCGCCAGGCCGGACGTTACTTGCCCGAATACCGTGCCACTCGGGCCCAAGCCGGAGATTTTCTCAGCCTGTGTAAAAATGCTCAGCTGGCCTGTGATGTCACCCTGCAGCCCTTAGAGCGTTATCCGCTCGACGCGGCGATCCTCTTTTCCGACATTCTCACGGTGCCGGACGCCATGGGCTTGGGACTCTATTTCGAAGCGGGCGAGGGGCCGAAATTCCGGCAGACCATCCGCAGTGAGAAAGATCTGGCCTTGCTCTCGACGCCGAAGATGGACGATGAACTCGGCTATGTTATGAACGCCGTGCGCACCATTCGCCACGAACTCAACGGTCGCGCGCCGCTGATCGGCTTTACCGGCAGCCCCTGGACCCTAGCGACCTATATGATCGAGGGCGGTGGCAGCAAAGACTTCCGCCATTGCAAGGCGATGGCCTATAGCCAGCCCGAGGTGCTGCACGAACTGTTACGGCAACTGGCGCTGGTGGTCACCGACTATCTTAACGCGCAGATCGAAGCGGGTGCCCAGGTGGTGCAAATTTTTGACTCATGGGGCGGCGCGCTCGGCCATAAGGCCTATGAAGAGTTTTCGCTCGACTACATGAAACAGATCATCTCTGGCCTTAAGCGTGAACATCAGGGCCGCAAGGTTCCGGTGATCCTTTTTACCAAGGGCGGTGGCCAATGGCTCGATGTGATGGCCGACAGTGGTGCCGATGCCCTCGGACTGGATTGGACCACCTCCTTGAGCACGGCGCGCGCTCAGGTCGGTGATCGGGTCGCCTTGCAGGGCAATATGGATCCGAGCGTGCTCTATGCCAGCCCAGATCGTATCCGCGCTGAAGTGGATCGGATTCTGGCTGAATATGGCAGCGGCAACGGTCATATCTTTAATCTTGGCCACGGTATCCATCAGTTTGTTGACCCAGCCCATGCCGGCGCCTTCGTCGAGGCGGTGGTCGAACTCTCGCCCAAGTACCACCGCTAGGGTGGTCAGGCCCTGGGCCCCTTTTGCCGCAGCAGTCGGTAGCGGGCCCAGATACGCCTAAATGCAGCCAAATGCTCCTGCACCGCATTGTCATCTGCGGACGAAATTGCGACACTAGCCGCTTGAGCTCGAACTCACCCAGTTAATTGATTGATTTAAAACAGGTTCTTTGCATGTCTGACCAAAGCCCCGATTACCTCGAAACCATGTCGCTGAGCAACTTCACCGAAAAGGCTTACCTGGATTATTCCATGTACGTCATTCTGGACCGTGCCTTGCCACACGTCGGTGATGGTCTGAAACCGGTTCAGCGGCGCATCATCTATGCCATGAGCGAACTCGGGCTTAAGTACACGGCCAAATACAAGAAATCAGCGCGTACGGTCGGCGACGTCTTGGGTAAGTATCACCCGCACGGTGACAGTGCCTGTTATGAAGCCATGGTCTTGATGGCACAACCCTTTTCTTACCGTTATCCGCTGGTTGACGGCCAGGGTAATTGGGGTTCACCCGACGATCCGAAATCCTTTGCCGCGATGCGGTACACCGAGTCTCGACTGCACAAACATGCCCAACTGCTTCTAGAAGAGCTGGGTCAGGGTACCGTGAATTGGACGCCCAACTTCGATGGCACCATGGACGAGCCGGTGGTGCTGCCAGCCCGCTTGCCGCACGTCTTGCTCAACGGTACCACCGGTATCGCGGTCGGCATGGCGACCGATATTCCGCCGCACAACCTGCGCGAAATTGCCTCCGCCTGTGTACATCTGATCGATCAACCGGACGCCTCGGTCGCCGACCTGATGATGCACATCAAGGGTCCTGATTTCCCGACCGGTGCCGAGCTGATTACGCCGCGCGATGAAGTGCAAAAGCTCTACGAAAGTGGCCGGGGTACCTTGCGGCTGCGCTCCAAATATATGATGGACGGCACCGATATTATTATCACCGAGCTGCCGCACCAGGTTTCGGGCTCGAAGATACTCGAACAGATCGCCGCGCAGATGCAGGCTAAAAAATTGCCGATGGTGGCCGATCTACGCGATGAGTCGGATCATGAAAATCCAACCCGACTGGTGATCGAACCGCGCAGTAATAGAATCGATGTTGAGGCACTTATGCAACATCTGTTTGCCAGTACCGATCTGGAAAAAACCATCCGCGTCAATCTCAATATGATTGGCATTAACGGTCGGCCGCAGGTTAAATCCTTACGCGGTATTCTCAGTGAATGGTTGGAATTCCGAACCGATACGGTGCGCCGTCGCCTGCAGCATCGGCTCGATAAGCTGCTCGCCCGCTTGCATATTCTCGACGGTATGCTCATTGCCTATCTCAATATCGATGAAGTGATCGCCATTATTCGCACCGAAGAGAAGCCGAAAGAAGTCTTTATGTCGCGCTTTGGTTTAAGCGATATTCAAGCCGAGGCGATCCTCGAGATTAAGCTCCGTCAATTGGCCAAGCTGGAAGAAATTAAGATCCGGGCCGAGCAAGATGAATTGGCTATGGAACGAGACAAACTGGTGAAGATTCTCGGATCCGCGGCCCGCATGCGGACTCTGATCAAGAAAGAAATTCTCGCCGACGCCGAAACCTTCGGCGACGAGCGGCGCACTGTCTTGATCAAGCGTCAGGACGCCGCGGCCTTTAGTGAAATGGACATACTGCCCAATGAAGCAGTGACCGTGGTGCTGTCTGAACGCGGTTGGTTGCGCACCGGCAAAGGGCACGAGCTGGATCCCCTGGGGCTAAGTTATAAGGCCGGTGATGCCTTTGCCTTGCTTGCGCTGGGAAAGAGTAACCAAACCACCGTATTACTCGATTCGACCGGTCGCTCCTACGCGCTGCAAACCCACCTCTTGCCGTCGGCGCGAGGCCAGGGAGAACCCTTAACGACCAAGGTGAACCCACCACCGGGCGCGCAAATGAAGGGTCTGTTGTTGGGTAATCCGGACGATCAATACTTGCTCAGTTCCGATGCCGGCTATGGTTTTATTGCCCGCATGGCGGATATGATCAGCAAAAACAAGGCCGGCAAAGCCCTGTTGAACCTGCCAACTGGGGCGGAGGTGCTGGCCCCGGTGCCGGTCAAACAACTGGCCACCGACTATCTGGCCTCGGTCACTAACGAAGGCCGCATGCTGGTCTTTCCGGTCCGAGACCTGCCCGAGCTGGCCAAAGGCAAGGGCAATAAGATTATTAATGTGCCCTCGACCCGAGCGGCACTGCGCGAGGAGTTGATGATCGGTGCCGTGGTGCTGGGCGCGAGCGACACCTTGGTGATCTATGCCGGCAAGCGCAAATTGAAACTGCGCAGTGGCGATCTTGAACATTATCTGGGTGAACGCGGCCGTCGGGGCAATAAGCTGCCGCGTGGCTTCCAAAACGTCACCGCGATCGAAATCGAATAGCACAGCGCGAACGGGTCCGCCTGCCTGAGGTGGCACGGGCTTTTCTCATACGGCTCATGTCAATGCCTTAGCGGTTGGGTTCTATGCCATCTATCGGCCTGCTGAACGCTTCGCTACAGTCAATCATGCCGTTCCAGGTGCCGAGCTGAGCGGCCCTTTACCAATTAGGCGCAAAGCTCGTCGGCAACCGCCCTTGAGCGATGTTACACTGGCGGCAAAATCAACCCAAAGACCGAAACATGACCGAAACGCTGAGAATTGCTACCCGAAAAAGTCCCTTGGCCTTGTGGCAGGCCGAATTCGTCAAAGCTGAACTGCTCAAATACCATCCCGATCTGGTGGTGGAGTTGGTACTGATCAGCACCAAGGGCGACAAGATATTGGATGTCGCCCTGTCCAAGGTCGGCGGTAAAGGCCTCTTCGTGAAAGAATTGGAAGTTGCCATCACCGAAGGGCGGGCCGATATTGCCGTGCACTCCATGAAAGACGTGACCATGCATCTGCCGGACGGCTTCGAGCTGCCGATTATCTGCGCGCGGGAACAGCCTTTCGATGCCTTTGTCAGTAACGACTTTAAACATCTCGATGACCTGCCATTGGGGGCCGTTGTCGGCACTTCGAGCCTGCGTCGTCAGGCACAATTATTGGCTCGACGGCCGGACCTGCAGATCAATTTTTTACGCGGTAACGTTGGTACCCGATTGGCCAAGCTCGATGCCGGTGAGTACCAGGCGATTCTATTGGCCAGTGCCGGTCTTATTCGCTTGGACCTAATGCAGCGCATTCGCCACCATATCGATGCCGATTGGCTGCTACCGGCCGTCGGCCAGGGCGCCGTCGGCATCGAAACGCGCGCGCAAGATCATCGCGTGATAAAGCTGCTAGCGCCCCTGCACCATGCCCCGACGGCCTTGAGAGTGCGCGCCGAACGCGCCATGAACCGTAAACTCAATGGCGGCTGTGAGGTGCCAATCGCCGGCTACGCGACCTTGGGCAAGCACAGCATGCACCTAGAAGGTCGGGTCGGCTCGGTCGATGGCGTGACCCTGTTAAAAGCCTCGGCAGAGATCCCTTTGGTGGGCAGCGACGAGGAACAAATGCTGGCGGGCGAGCAGCTCGGTGTCGATATTGCCGACCAGTTGCTGGCCCAGGGCGCGGCGACGATTCTGGCCGCGCTCTAACATGCGGTTGTTGGTGCCCAAGGCAACGGCCGACCAGGCGCGCTGGCAGTCCATTGTCGAGCAGGCACCCGGATCGCTCCAGTTTGTCGATCCGTGGCGTCTGACGCCCTTGCCTGAGACGCCGAGCCAGAAGCATACTTGGTTGAATCTCGACCGCTATCAGGCCGTGCTTTGTGTCAGTGCCCAGGCGGCTCAGGCTCTGGTGCAGGCCATAGATACCTATTGGCCTCAGGCGCCGGCCGAAGTTAGCTGGTTGTGTAATGGTCCCCAGACGGCATCTGTGCTGCGCTCGGCCGGTTTAACGGCGACCCATCCGGAACGAGGCTATACTGCCGAAGACGTGCTCAGGCTGGACGTTTGCCAAGTGAAAAACGATGACAATTGGCTTATTGTCAAGGGTGTGGGCGGTCGGTTAATCTACGCCGATACCTTGACCCAACGCGGCGCTCGAGTCGACAGTATCGACGTGTATCAACGCGGGCTAATTCCGGAAGCATTGACAAAATTGGTTCAACTGGCCCCGCAGCACGATGCGATCTGGGTCAGCTCAGAGTATTTTGGCCAGCAATTATTGGCCTCTGCACCGACCTTCTGGCACGCATGGCCCGGCCAATGGTGGCTGTCATCGCCGCGTTTGGTGCAGTGGGCCCAGCGCGAAGGCTTGCAAACGATAGTGCCAGGCCAGGGTGCTACACCGGAAGCGCTTTATCAGTTAATGATGTCCGTTGCGCAGCGCAACGCCGTTCCTAAACACAGGTGAGTTATGACTGAGCACGAACAGGATAAATTGCAGACGCCGAGCCCCGCAAAGGCTGCAGATACAACCAGGGCGCCAACGCAGGACTCTTCAGGCGAGAAGGCGAGCGTCGGTGGCGCAAAAAATACCGGCCAAAGCGCTCAGCCGGCTGGGGCTGAAAAAGCGAGTAAAGCAGGCGGCTCCGTAGCCGGCAAGGCCGAGCATCCGGCCCGCAGACCCGCACTGCGCCGGCTAGCGTGGTTGCTGCTCGTGACGGCGGTTGTTGCTGCCGTGGCCGCCGCCGGCTTCAGCTTTTGGCAAATAAATCAGCGTGCCATAGCGGCCTTTGGGCTGCAACAGCAGTCCCTGGAAACCCGCCTCGAAGAAAGCCAGCGGCAGATCGCACAACTGCAGGTCGGCAACCAGGAATCCAGTGCGGCTTGGCAGCAGGCCGTGAGTAAGTTGGAAACCCTGGTGATCGATTCGGCTCAGCGCCTGAATCGGGTTGCCAATCGCAATGAAAATCGCTGGCCGTTGGAGGAAGCCCTGACTCTAACCCGCTTGGCCCAGCAGCGCTTGCAGCTGGATGCATCGGCCCTGGTCGCAACCGGTCTATTGCGTTCGGCGGACGAGATTCTATCGACCCTAGACCAGGCGGCGGTGTTGCCATTACGTCGTCAATTGGCGATCGATCTGCTGGCCCTGGACTCGGTTGCGTCGGCCGATGTGAATGGTCTCTACTTTGCGCTCGATGCCCTTGCGGGCCAAATTAAAGCACTCAGTTGGGTGCCCAAACCCAGTCTGCCAAAGGCTTTACCTGTCAATGACACACCCCTGACCGGTTTCTGGCACAGTCTCAAACAGATTGTGGTGATCCAGCGGCTTGATGTTCCGATGCAAGCCCCAGCCCTGATGAACGACTTTGAACGCTGGCGTCAGCATCAGCTGCTGCTCATCGATCAGAGTCAGTTAGCGCTGCTGGCCCGGAATCAGGATCTGTTCGATGTTGCCCTGAGTCAAACGCGGGACGTCTTGGCGCAAATGGCCAGCCAATTCCCGACCGAGGTTTGGCAGCAGCAATTGACCGCTATGCAAACGGCGGTGTTGAATCCGCAATGGCCTGATCTCCAGGGCAGTCGCGCGGCCATCGAAATGTATCTGTCGGAACAGACTGCACCCGTTGTGGAGGTCACCCAATGACTCGACTGATGGGGTGGGTTGTGGTCTTGGCCATACTGCTGTTGCTGGGCGGTGCGCTGGCGCAGATGATGATCGCAGACGCCGGGGTGATTATGGTCGCTTGGCACGGTTGGTTGATCGAAACCACCTTTTGGAGCGGTCTGGCGTTGATCATCAGTCTGCTGATTGCGCTCCTTGGACTGGTGGCCCTATGGCGCAAACTGGGGCCCACGCGAATGCTCAGTCGCTATCGATTGCGGCGCGATCAGAAGGCCGCTAAGAAGGAAACCGCCATTGCCATCACCAGCTGGCTCGATGGCGACGATGATCGCGCCTTGACCGCCTTGCAACGCGTCGCCAATGCCGGCGGCTCCGACCGGTTGCCGCAGGCCATCGCCTTGGCCATTGGCCTGACACAGGGCGAGTGGCCCGAGCGCTATGCCGCCTTTGTCGCCAATGACCCGGAATTAAAGCTTTTTGCCCAGACCTTGCAGGCCGAACGCTGCTGGCAGGCCAAGGACTACGGAGCCTTTGTTACCTTATTACAGGCGCATTCGGATCTGGCTCAGGTATCTTGGTTGCGGGAACGTTTTTGGCAAGCCCTCTACGAGCAGGCGCACTATGCCGCGCTGCTGACCGGTGTCAATGAGGCGGCGCACATCCAACCACAACTTCGCGAACACTGGTTGATCAAGACGGTAACCGCGGCGCTGCAGCAAGCCCAGGGCGATGAAACCGCACTGGTGACAATTTTAAAGCCGTTGGCCAAAGCCCAGCGAAACCTGCCGGATATCTTGGTCGCCGAGATCCGCTATTTGGCCTCGATTGGTCAGCATGCCAATGCTTTTAAACGGGCGAAAAACCTGTTGGAACGACCCGGCCAGAGTGAGCACAGCGCCCTGCTGATCGACTTGCAGATTGCCAATCTGGACAAGCTGAGCTGGCTCGAGAATCATACCCCAGTGACCTGCGGACCGATTTTTTGCCGTACCCTAGGCCTGGTAAACTTGCAGCAACAGCTCTGGGGTAGTGCACAAAGTTGGTTGGAGCAGGGTTGGCAACAACAGGATCGCCAGTCTGGTTTGAAATTGGCCGAGCTCTTTGAGCAGCGCAATATGACCGACCAGGCCCAACGCATCTATAAACAGCTGGCCCAGCGCCCGCACACCAATCCCTAGGCGGACCGATGGCTGAAGAACTGCTCACCAACACCGGCGCCGATCGGCGCAGCCGTTATCAGCAATTGCTGGCGCAGCTGCAAGCCTTGACGGCGGGCGAGCCCAATAGGGTCGCTAATCTGGCCAATGTTGCGGCCGCGTTACGCCAGACCTTTGGTTTTTTCTGGGTCGGCTTCTATCTGGTCGATGGCGATGAATTGGTCTTGGGGCCGTTCCAAGGCGACATCGCTTGTACCCGAATTGGCCTTGGTCGGGGGGTCTGCGGCGTTGCCTGGCAAACCGGCGAGGCCCAGTGGGTACCGGATGTCGATGCCTTTCCCGGCCATATTGCCTGCAGCAGTGCGTCGCGCTCCGAAGTGGTCGTGCCGCTGATTAAAGATCGGGTTGTGATCGGCGTATTGGATGTCGACAGCGACCGCTTGGACGACTTTAGCCAGAGCGATGTGGAGGGTTTGACCGCGCTCTGTGCTTGGCTGGTGACTTTGTTGTAACACCGATGTTACATATGGTGTTGAGATCCTGCCGCCCCGTCCTTGAACAATAATAGTCCATTTTCCGGCCCCTTAAGCGCCTAACCCTTGGCTTTTTTGACCCAGTTAACACTCTCCCAGTTCACCCCTTTGTAATATGGTCAGGCTAATGTTGAGCTTTGTTACATTAGGTTGCTCTTGGAGACGTTACTCCATAGACGCTTCGGACTAGAGTAACGCTGTCTGAATCATCCAGACTGCACATCAAACCGGCGGTGCGTGTCACCGGCTCGATAGGGTAAGTAGCAGCGCGGGATAGACCAAGCAATTCTAAAATCAGATTTTAATCTGTTGACAACAACAACAAAGAAGGGCGTAAAAGATGTTTAAAAAGACACTACTAGCGTTAGCCTTAGGTGGCACTATCGTATCGGCAGCTCAGGCTGGCGAAGTTGAAGTTCTGCATTGGTGGACTTCCGGTGGCGAAGCAAAATCAATAGCCGTTTTGAAAGAAATGGTCCAAGACGCAGGTCATACCTGGGTTGACTCCGCCATCGCCGGTGGCGGTGGTGATAGCGCAATGACCGTATTGCGTTCGCGTGCCGTGTCGGGCAATCCTCCGGGTTCCGCTCAAATCAAGGGTCCTGCCATTCAAGAATGGGGCGATCTGGGCTTTCTGGCCGATTTGACTGACGTTGCCAAAGCCAACAACTGGGATGGTGTGTTGCCGCCAGTCGTTTCTGACGTTATGAAGCACAACGGTGTTTACGTTGCCGCGCCTGTGAACGTTCACCGTGTGAACTGGATGTGGGCCAACAAAAAAGTCTTTGATGACAATGGCCTGACACCGCCAACCAGCATGAAAGAATTATGGGCTGTATCCGCCAAGCTTGAAAAAGCCGGCATTATCCCAATCGCTCATGGTGGTCAGCCATGGCAGGATTTAACGACCTTTGAAGACATTGTCTTATCTGTTGGTGGTGCTGATTTCTTTAACAAAGCATTCGTAAACTTGGATATGGCCGCCATTCAAAGCAAGACCATGATTGAGTCGTTTGAAGAGTTCCGTAAGGTTAAAGCCTATACCGACAAAGGCGCGCCAGGACGTGATTGGAACGTGGCCACCAGTATGGTAATCAAGGGCGAGGCCGCCATGCAGTTTATGGGCGACTGGGCTAAGGGTGAATTCTCTGCAGCCGGCAAGGTCCCAGGCAAAGATTACTACTGCTTGCCATTCCCAGGTACTGAGGGTGAATACACCTTCAACATCGACTCGTTGGTGATGTTTGAGCAACGTGATGCCGAAAACCAAAAAGCGCAAATGAAAATGGCTGAATTGGTTCTGTCACCTAAGTTCCAAGACGTTTTCAACATGAACAAGGGTTCTATCCCAGTTCGTCTTGATCAAGACATGAGCGGATTCGACAGCTGTGCGCAGGCATCTATGGATACCTTCAAAGCAACGTCTAAATCTGGCAAAGGTCTGGTCCCGTCTATGGCCCACGGTATGGCAACCTACCCAGCGGTTTCCGGTGCAATGGGTGACGTCGTGACTAACTTCTTCAACTCAGACATGAGCGCTGATGACGCAGTTGTTAAGTTGGCTAATGCCATCAAAGCAAGCATGTAAGCTGCTACCGAAGTGTCCCGGCTTTTAGGGACACTTTACTCTGGAACGAGGGTTCGCCTCGTTCCGTATTCAGAACTTTACCGACCCTCTGTCATGTCTAAACAATTCAGTTAGGCGTTTGGACGGTGGCCGTTCCTGATAAGCAGGCACTATACTGACGGCAGTTCACCGATGACAACGCACTGAGTGCTGATTCGGACCTTCAACGACAATCAACAAAACGGAAATCGCATGTCTCAATCCAAACGACCCAAAGGCATAGATTATTGGCTGCCCAAGCTGGTGCTCTCGCCCACCGTAGCGGTAACCATAGTCTTTATTTATGGCTTTATTATCTGGACAACCATACTGTCCTTCACCAAGTCGCGTATGTTACCGAGCTATGACTTTGCCGGTTTCTCACAATACGTCAAATTATTTCAAAACGAACGATGGATGGTTGCACTGACCAACCTAGCCTTGTTCGGAATTCTCTTTATCGCTATCTGTATGATAGTCGGTTTGGTCTTTGCCATCCTGCTCGATCAAAATATTCGTGCTGAGGGTGCCCTACGCACCATCTACCTATACCCCATGGCATTGTCCTTTATTGTCACCGGTACCATCTGGAAGTGGATTTTAAACCCTTCGGTGGGCATCGAAAAATTTATGCGCGATGCGGGGTGGGAAACGTTCAGCTTCGACTGGATAGTCGACTCAGATATGGCCATCTACACCGTGGTGATAGCCGGTGTCTGGCAGTCCAGTGGTTTCGTTATGGCGATTTTCTTGGCCGGCCTGCGCGGCATCGATACCTCTATTATCAAAGCCGCCCAACTCGACGGCGCGAACCTCTTTTCGGTCTATACCCGGATTATTATTCCGTCCATGCGGCCGGTATTTTTCTCAGCTTTTATTATGTTGTCCCATATCGCGATAAAGAGTTTTGACCTGGTAATGGCCCTAACGGGCGGTGGACCCGGTACCGCGACGGATGTGCCGGCGATCTTTATGTACCAAATATCCTTTCAACGCTCCCAGCTCGGGGTGGGTGCCGCATCGGCGGTCATTATGTTGATGGGCGTGGCGGCCATACTGATTCCGTACCTGTACTCTGAGTTAAGGACGAAAGAACAATGAATAAAGTAAAAGACGCCCGTTATAAAGATATTACCGCACGCAGTATTCTCTATGCCGTGCTGGTTATCGTCGCCCTTTATTATTTGGCCCCGCTGTTCTTGATGATCCTAACGTCGTTTCGCAGCATGGACGAAATCCGGGTCGGCCAACTGATCGAATGGCCCAAGAGTTTCTCCTTTGACGCCTGGCATGCGGCTTGGAATCAGGTGCAGATCGGTGCGCGCGATGAATTGGGTTTGCAGCCCTATTTTATGAATTCGATCCGCATGGTGATCCCATCGGTGTTGTTGTCGACGCTCTTTGGTGCCCTAAACGGCTATGTGATCAGCTTCTGGAAATTTCGCGGCAGTGAATTGTTTTTTGCCCTGTTGCTGGCCGGGTGCTTCTTGCCGTTCCAGGCCATTCTGTTACCGCACTCGATTGTCCTGGGTAAGATGGGCTTAAGCGGCTCTACCACCGGCCTGGTGTTTACCCACGTTGTATACGGGGTCGCCTTTACAACCCTGTTTTTTCGCAACTACTACGTCAACTTACCGGGTGAGCTTATTAAGGCCGCCAAGCTTGATGGTGCCGGTTTTTGGATGATTTTTTATCGGATTATCTTGCCTATTTCAACACCCATCTTGGTGGTGTCGATTATTTGGCAATTCACCCAAATCTGGAACGACTTCCTCTTTGGCGTGGTTTTTTCCGATCCCAGTTCGCAACCCATTACCGTGGGCTTAAACAATATGGTCAACTCAACCACAGGTGACAAACGTTACAATATCGATATGGCGGGTGCCATCATCGCTGCCTTGCCGACCATCTTTGTCTATGTTGTTGCTGGTAAATATTTTGTTCGCGGCCTCACCGCCGGTTCAGTGAAAGGTTAATTAGGAGTTCGATTTATGGCTGGTTTAACGATTCAAAATGTCCAAAAAAGCTTTGGTCAGACTCACATTCTTAAAGGCATTAACCTTGTTATCCCGGATGGCGAGTTTGTCATCCTAGTAGGACCATCCGGTTGCGGTAAGTCGACCTTACTCAACTGTATCGCTGGACTGGAAGAAGTCAGCAGCGGTGAAATCTTGATGGGCGACATCGACATGACCTATGCCGCCCCGAAAGATCGTGATATTGCTATGGTGTTTCAAAGCTACGCGCTCTACCCGAATATGAACGTGCGCAAAAACATCTCCTTCGGTCTTGAAATTCGTAAGATGCCCAAAGTCGAGATTGAAGAGATCGTGCAGAAGGTTGCCAAGTTGTTGCAGATTACCGATTTGCTCGAACGGAAGCCGTCCCAGCTCTCCGGCGGTCAGCGCCAGCGTGTTGCGATGGGTCGGTCTTTGGCTCGTCAACCTCAGGTGTTCCTATTCGACGAACCGCTGTCGAACCTGGATGCCAAATTGCGCGTCGAGATGCGCACCGAGATTAAGAAGCTGCACCACCGTTTAGGTACCACCATTGTGTACGTGACCCACGATCAGATTGAGGCGATGACACTGGCCGACCGTATCGCCATTATGAAAGGTGGCGAGGTGCAACAGTTCGGTACGCCGCAAGAAGTGTATGACGAACCGGCCAATATCTTTGTCGCCGGCTTTATGGGTTCGCCCTCCATGAACTTTATCCGCTGTGAAGTGGGTCAAGAGGGCGAGCAGTGTCATGTTGTGGTCACTTCCGAAGGTCACCGCTACAAGTTGCCATCGCCACCGTCGCAGGCCAACTTGGCCAAGTACGTCGGCAAAGAAGTTATCCTGGGTATTCGCCCAGAGCAGCTGACCCATGTTATGCCGCACGTTGAGAGCAATGCCTTCGTCACCAAGGTGGCGATAAAGGTCGAGGTAACCGAACCCACCGGCGCCGATACCCTAGTGCTCACTCGAATCAATGACGAAGAATGCGAATGCCGTGTCCACCCAGCAGAGGCCAAGCGTCCCGGCGAAATGATGGATGTTTTGTTTAATATGGAGAAGGCGGTCTTCTTTGACTCGGTCACCGAAGCCCGAATTCTGTAATCCTGGGTTGTTGAGGGAATGCCGGCCTGTAGAGCGATGAGTCGGTCAGCGTAAGCTGAGCCCTAGTCCTGTTTACGTCTGTTGTAGGCTTTTATACGCGGCTTTGCCGCGTTTTTTTATGTCTGGATAAAAGCGCTTACGGACTCGGCAAAGGCGCTATTTATTAACTAGACTGATAGCAGCCTGGCCATCCGTTATACGCTCCAGCTCAACCCCGTGAATGAATGGTCAATTTGAATTATTTTGACAGTCTGGCGATACCTGCCGTATCGCATGACCCATTGGCAGGCAATGCATTATCTGACCAGTGGTACTGACCCGGTGGTGACCGTATGAACCAAGAGGGTATTCAACGCGAGCTCGAAGCGGCACTTCTGTGCGTAAGAGCCAACCCGGCCAAGGCGTATTCTCTGGGCCAAAAGGCCTTGGTGCGGGCGCAACGCAACGGCTGGATTGGTGCCCTGGCCTTGGCCAATCTGCTCTTGGGCTGGGCCTGTTGCCTACAAAACAGGAGCGACCCAGCGGTTGAGGCCTTTTATCGAGCCATCAGTCTCTTTGCGGATGCCAAGGATTCCGAGCACCTAGCCCATGGCTATTACGGTTTGGGCACGGTCTATGGCCGCATCGGGGAATACTCGCTGGCTATTGCGCAATATCATAAGGCCCTATCTTGGATCGTGCGTTATGAATTGCCCGCGCCCTGGTCGGTGGCTATCCGCATTGCGCTGACCCGCGCCCTTATGAACCTAGGTTATTGGTCTGACGCGGAACAGGAACTGCTCAAGCTGCAGAGCCTGTTTGATCTGGCGAACGACGACAGTGTTGAAATTCAACTGCTGGTGTTGCGCTTGGCATTTTATCGCGGTGAGCATAGCCAGGTGCGCTCTCAACTGCAGGGTTGCCGAGAAACGATTTTGGCGCTAGGCGGCCATTTCCCCGCCTTAACACTGGATTACTATCAAGCGCGCTATACCGCCAAATATAAGCGCTTTAAGACCGGCGAAAGCCAGCTTAGCGCCCTCTGGGAAGATGCTGACCGTGACAATGTCGACAGCTATTTTTTAGCCTTCGAGGCGAGCTTGGATTTTTTGCAGTCCGACCAACCCAAGCGCGGTATCCATTGGTTAAACCTATTGGTAGCGGAAGCCCCGGCACCCTTGTCGCTCAAACGTCAGATTCATTCCACCCTGGCCAATTTTTATGTTAGCCACCGTAGCCACGCTTTAGCGTCGAGCCATTTCCAAGCGGCCGAAAAAATGGCCAAACAGATGCGCGACAGTGAAGTTAACTTGCAGTGGGCACGCTTCCAGGCCGAAGCGATGCACCAGTCATTGCGCAGTCAGGTGGCGCAAACCACCAAAAATAATCAAATCTTGGCCGAAAGCAACGCCCTGCTGCAGGCGGTGAATCGTATTGCCATGGCGGTCAATGCCGCGCTCGACCCAAATGCCTTAGCGCGCCGTCTGCGCGAACAGTTGGTGGGTTGGATCGATGCCGAGGTGATCGGCATTGCCGAGGTTGAGCACGAGCAACTGGTATTCGACTGCTTACTGGACGCAGATCAATGTCTGCCCCCGAGCAGCTTATTGCTGACCGAGGACTGCTCTTGGTCGGTCCGGGCCGTGCAGCAAGGCCGGATCCTGTTTCACAATGACCGAGTCCAGGGCGAAGCACTAGTGCCCGCCGAGTCACCGGTCCCAGTTCGGTCGGCGTCCTTTACGCCGCTAAAATGCGAAAACCGGGTGATCGGCCTGCTCAGCCTACAATCTCGCCGAGCCAATGTCTTCGACGCCCGAGCGCTCAGCCTACTGGAGTATATTGCCCCGGTCATCGGTATCGCCTTGGCCAATCTGTTAAATGTGCGCGGTCGGCATGAGCTGCGCGGGGCCTTGACTAAGCAGCAGCAAGAGCTCGATGATGTTCGCAAGCTAATTGCGCATCTGGCCGACCACGATGATCTCACCGGGTTGCCTAATCGAACCAGCTTGCCGGAGCACTTTACGCGTTGGCGTCGCGCTGGCGCCTTCAGCTGCCTGCTGTTACGCATTACCAATCTCGACGCGGTGAACAACAGCACCGGCTATGGCATGGATGAGGAAATATTGAAGGTGATCGGTCAGCGCTTGCGCAATCGGGTTCGGCCCGACGATCTGCTTATGCGGGTCAGCCACGATCAGTTTCTGCTTTTCGTACAGCTGATGAATTCATTGTCGACGCTGCGCGATTTTGCCGGCCAATTGCGGCAAATGATCGAACAGCCCTTGCGTGCTCGGGATCAGACGGTAGCGGCGGAAGGGCAGATCGGTGTGGTGCAGTGCCCCGATCATGGCGAAACGCTCGAGGAGTTGATGTCGATGGCCGGCCTTGCCCTAGGTCATTCGGTACACGACGACACCGGTGTGTTCTGCGTGGAGTGACCGGCTCGGCTGCACGAAGTAAAAGCCGTACCGGTCAGTTCCAGGGCAAGACCCAGCGTGACTGCCCGGGCGCTTGAGTTCTATCTCTGGGCTAAAAAGACTTGCGCGCGCAGGCAGGCGGCGCGCACCTGATTGGGCGCAGTGCCGCCGAAATGATCGCGTGCCGCGACCGAACCTTCCACCGTGAGTACCTCAAAGACATCCGCCTCGATCAGGCTTGAGAACTGCTGTAGTTGCTCCAGGCTCAACTCCGATAAGTCCTTACGTTCGACGATGCCAAATGCTACCGACGCGCCGACCACCTCATGGGCGTCGCGAAACGGCAGGCCGCGCTTGACCAGATAATCGGCCAGATCGGTCGCGGTGGAATAGCCACCGGCCGCGGCGGTATGCATCTGCTCACGTTGGGCTTCGATATGCGGGATCATATCGGCGAAAGCGCGCAGGCAACCGGCTACTGTATCGATGGTATCGAAGATGGGTTCCTTATCTTCCTGGTTATCCTTGTTGTACGCCAGGGGTTGCGACTTCATCAAGGTCAGCAGGCTAAACAGGTTGCCATAGACGCGGCCGGTTTTGCCGCGCACCAATTCGGGTACATCCGGATTCTTCTTTTGCGGCATGATCGACGAGCCGGTACAGAAGCGATCGGGCAGATCGATAAAGTTGAACTGGGCCGAGGCCCAAAGCACCAGCTCTTCCGACATGCGTGACAGATGCATCATAATCAGCGCGCCAACATGGTTAAACTCGATCGCAAAGTCTCGATCCGAGACCGAATCGAGAGAGTTCTCGCTGGCGCGGTCGAAACCGAGCAGTTCGGCCGTGCGCGCACGATCGATTGGATAGGTGGTGCCGGCCAAGGCCGCGGCACCGAGCGGAAGGATATTGACGCGTTTGCGGCAATCGATCATCCGTTCATAGTCACGCTGCAACATCTCGTTCCAGGCCAGCAGATGATGCCCGAAGGTAACCGGTTGAGCCGTTTGCAAGTGAGTAAAGCCGGGCATAATGGTGTCGGCTTCGGCGCCCGCCAGGTCGATCAATGCATGCTGCAGACGGGTCAATTCGCCATTGAGGTGATCGATGGCATCACGCAGATACAGGCGGATATCGGTTGCGATCTGATCATTACGCGATCGACCGGTATGCAGCTTCTTGCCAACGGTACCGATCTTGTCAGTTAGGGCGGCTTCAATATTCATATGCACATCTTCCAGCGCGACCGACCAAACCAGGGTGCCGGCCTCTATATCGGCCTGCACGGCCAATAGGCCCTGAACAATGGTGTCCTTCTCGGCGACGGTGAGTACTGCGCATTCGGCCAGCATTGTGGCGTGCGCTATGGATCCCTGTATATCGTGCCGGTATAGGCGTTGGTCAAAACCGATGGACGCGGTAAATTCAGCGACAAAAGCATCGGTGGCTTCAGCAAAACGGCCACCCCAGGACGAGTTAGTTTGATTCATGAATTGGTCCAAGCGGTTTAGAAGAATGGTCTATTATAAAGAAATGGCGTTAAACATCACCCGTAAATGCTGCAAGACAGCATTTAGCCGCTGGCGCAGCCGTTTAGCCCGGCTCAAACACTCCAGGGACAGAGCATAATGCAGCGATATAGGCGCAACGCGTGACTAGGGCAGAGCAGGGCGCAGGCCATCAACGCTTGGTGTTTCCGGACATCTGTACCAGTTCGGCGCTGTTCTTCTTGGTCCTAGTGTCCGAACTCTGCGTCGTGGCGTGGGAATTGGCCGGGCAGTCCTTTCGCTGGGCCGAGCTGGGCTATCGAAGTTTGGCGGTGCAGTGGATTGTTCTGCTCAGCGCCGCCGCCCTGTGCCGGTTGCGGGCGTTGTTGCCCTATTGGTCCTTGCGCACCGGCTGGCTGGTTTGTTTTGCGACGGTGCAGTTGATTGGTTTGGCGGTGTTGCTGGTTAGTCAGCGGCAGGTCGATGCTGCCGCGTGGAACTGGGCCGGTGTCGCGCAACAGAGTCTGGCCATTGGTATCGTCTCGGCCATGGTCTTGCGGTTTTTTCAGTTGCAGCAGCGCGTGATCGATCAAAGCCAGGCCGAGATCAGCTCGCAGATGGATGCGCTGCAGGCGCGCATTAAGCCGCATTTTTTATTTAACAGTCTCAATACTATTGCCGAGCTGGTGGTGACTCGACCCGTTGCGGCGGAACAGGCGGTCGAAAATTTATCGGCGTTGTTCCGCGCCAACCTGAAAACCACCTCCAGCTTCAGCCCATTGGCGCAAGAGCTCGAGCTGGTGCGCGGTTACCTGCAACTGGAACAATGGCGTTTGACCGATCGGCTCAGCGTGCTTTGGCAGGAATCGGTGCACGATCCGGACTGGCCGGTGCCGGTCCTATGCCTGCAACCGCTGGTTGAAAATGCCGTAGTGCATGGCGTGGCGGCACAGGCGGCCGGTGGGCAGATTCACATCGCGGTGCTGCAAACGCCGCGAGTCACCACCCTGAGCGTGACCAATGCGATCGGCGCGGACGGCTCCGGTCATGTTGGGCATGGTGTTGGCTTGGACAATGTGCAACGTCGGCTCGGGGTGCTCTATGGCGATCGTGCGCGCTGTCGCATCGAACGCACGCAAGACCAATATCGGGTGACCCTGACCTTACCCAAACCCTGACGCGAACCCCGGAGGAAACAGCCCATGCAGGTACTGGTAGTGGATGATGAACCGCTCGCGCGCGATCGGCTGATACGGTTTTTGCAGGACTTGGACCAGGTCACCGGAACGGCCGTGGCTCACAATGGCTTCGACGCGCTGCAAAAATTGCAGGCCCAAACCTTCGATGTGGTGCTCTTGGATATGCGCATGCCCGGCCAGAGTGGTTTGGAGGTGGCGGAACAGCTTAAGATTCTGCCCGAGCCGCCAGCCATTATCTTTTGCACCGCCTACGACGACTACGCCTTGGCGGCCTTTCAGGTTAAGGCGCAGGCCTACCTGCTTAAGCCGATACAACGGCAGATGTTGGTCGACGCCCTAGACGATTGCCGCCAACTCAATCGAGCCCACCTGCTCGCCTTGACGGACCAGGAGCAGGTGCCCAGTATTGCCGTCCAGACCGGACGAGAAATGGAACGTCTGCCTTTGACCGAGGTCTATTATTTTCGCGCCGAGCAGAAGTATGTCTCGCTCTTTAGTCGTCGAGGCGAGCGGATTGTGGATGAGAGTTTAAATTCCCTTGAACAACGTTTTCCCGATCAATTGATTCGGGTGCATCGTAATACCCTGGTGTATCGACCGCGCGTCGTAAAATTAACCCGGGATATAAAGGGTGGATTTTGGCTGACGGTCGAATCTGTATGCGATCCGCTCCGGGTCAGCCGCCGCCATGCTATGGTGCTTAGACGGTTGCTCGAGGGTCACAGCCGCGTCGCTCCTGATAAATAGTGTGTGGCACTACTGGAGAATTGCCCAAGCCCGGCTATAGTTTTGGTTCGAATTCAGAAACAGTCGTACCGAAACCGTTTGACGCATTAGGGAGTTAGAAATATGACCGCACAGAAAAAAACCACCGATGGACCGATCACCACCGAAGAGTTGGCCCGCACCCCAGAATACAACGATATGATCCGTCAGCAAATGGCCGATGAAATAAGCGCCTATTTGCAACTCGGCGGCGCCGTCACCGAAGTCAAACAAGGTCATCGTGCCGATCCACCGCGCAAGCCAGAAAACCGTTACGGATCTCGCCCGCTGTAGTCGAGCGGCTGTACTGTTATGTTTTATATTTTTATTTTTTACTAATTCGTAAAGCGCCAACTGGGCGCTTTTTTTTGCCTCGAACAATGGCCGTTTCTGGCAGAATATAAGGCCCGTTAGCTTAGGCCAAGGGTGTCAATCGATGTGCCTGTTGGTCGACCCAAGTTTGTACCGCAGTGCGGTTTATTTTCAAGCCAGTGCCGGTAAATTCCGGTCGATTAGGGAGCTGCCACCACTGTTGCGGCAATTTAAAGCGCGGTAAGTTGGCCGCCAACCATCGGTTTAATTCGCTGCTGGAAACGCGGCTGCCGCTGTGCAACTCGACCAGTGCGATCGGCCGACGACCAAATTTAACGTCGGCCACCGAACACACCAGTACCCGTTCGACCGCCGGATGGCGGAGCAGTTCAAGCTCAATTTCTTCCGGCTGAATATTTTCGCCGCCGCTGATAAAGAGGTTATCCAAACGGCCATGAATCGACAGTACAGCGTCGTGCCAAGTGCCGAGGTCTTTGGTGGCAAACCAGCCGCCAGGCAAAAAACAGCTTCGGTCCAAGCGGCCATTGCGCCAATAGCCGAGAAAGCTCGTGGCGCCACGCACTAGGATGGCACCGTCGGCATCGAGACGCAGTTCATTGCCGGGCAACACCTGCCAATAACCCGCGGGACTGCCGGTGGCGACCTGACTCGACATCTCGGTGAGACCATAGCTTTGCCAGCCTTCGATGCCGGCGCGCTGCGCCGATTCAAGCAGCGCCGGATCGATGGGTCCGCCGCCGACTAGGGCATAGGGTATGCGTAACCCCTGTGGTTTTTGCGCTATCAGGGCACGCAGTTGAGCGCTGACAAAGGACAGATGACTGATCTGCTGTTGGTGTAAAAAACTGGCGTCATCGGCGCGGCCCCCGAAGACCATTGTGCTGCCGGCCAATAGATTGCGAAACACCGGTGCCAGGCCGCCGATATGAAACAGTGGCAAACTCATCAGATTGCGATCACCGGGTCGAAGTGGCAGGCGTTGGCGGCTCGCCGCGGCGCTGGCCCGATGGGCCGAGTAGCTGTGTAACGC
This sequence comes from Reinekea sp., assembly GCF_982785585.1. Lineage (NCBI taxonomy): Bacteria > Pseudomonadati > Pseudomonadota > Gammaproteobacteria > Oceanospirillales > Saccharospirillaceae > Reinekea > Reinekea sp. Next base: position 20,944 of record NZ_CEYAVF010000018.1, read on the forward strand.
CAGTTTGGGCGTGCCGTTGCTGCCCGAGGTGAAGAATCCGGTGACCGGTTGGTCGGCGTCGAAGGTATGCTGGTTCGCTGCCCGGCCTAGGGCCGGACCCTGTTCCAGCGCCACAGGGTGGCAGAGCCGACAGCCAACCGCCAGCGGTCGCTCGCTCACCAGCAGAGCCGGGCGCAATGTGCGCACCAGCGTCTGCAATTGCCGGTCGGTATGGCGAAAGCTGGTCGGCACACAGATCCAACCGGCGCGGATAAGGGCCAAAATCACTACCAGATCGGATACGCGGGTGTGACACTCGACCAGTACCAGGCGATTCTGAGCGGCGTGCGGATCGATCGCCTGATCCAAGCCCGGCCGCGCGAGTCGATCGCAGAGCGCCTGCACACGTTCATCCAGGGCTCGAAAACTGAGTGAATGAGACGCGCCGGCATCGATCAGGGCCGGGGCCTCGGGCCAGAGTCGGGCTGCTTCACTGAGTAGGCACTGCACTGAGGTCAAAACAAATCCGCCACATGGGTGAGGCCCGGCGGTAACACTAAGGTGCCGAGCGGATCCGGCTCTGCGTCGGCAAAGAAACACGCCGTGGCCAAACCTTGGGCCGCGCTCAGACGGTATAGCCGGGCCAGTTGCCAGTAGTGGTTAAGCGCCACCGAGCTCTCAAAGGCCGAACTTAAAACAGCCTGTAACGGCCGCCGCGTGCACAGTTCGAGCAGCGCCTGGGTGGTCCTAAAGCCGGTTAACATGGGTTTAATTACCAGCGCGCGGACGCCGCAGGCGCACAATTGCTCGGGGCTGAGTCGGTCGAGTGCGCTGCCGGTTAGGTCACCCTTGGCCACCCGCAAACTCTCATCGAGCGCCAAGGGCAGGCCGGTGGCCCGGTGCAGCGCTCGGCATTGGCGCAGGCTCATCGCCTCTAAGGGCTCCTCCACATAGTCGATCTGGGCCACGGGCAGGGGCGACAGAGCCTGAATTGCTTGCGCCAAGGACCAGCTTCGATTGCAGTCGATACGCAGTCGCTGGCCGGGACTCAATTGGGCCACAGCGGTGATCAGGCGTTGGCAGTCCTGGTTAAAATCGACCCCGTCTATCTTCTGTTTGACCACCCGAAAGGCCGAGGTTTGTGCCGTGCCGGGTAAGGCCAAGCCACAGAGTTGGGGGCTGAACTCGAACTTGTCCTTGGGCTGGGTTGTGGGCGTGCTGAGCCAGGCCAGCCCGGTTTCGAGGCCATACCGTACCGAGGCCGGCAGACCCGTTGCATGGTCTGGGTAGCGCAGGGCCAGTTGGCCGACATCTAGGATGTCTGCGCTGCGCATCAGAGCTAATAGAGCAGCTTGAGCGTCGGCCAGCGACTCCTGGCTAAACAGTGGTAGCGGCGCGACCTCGGTCCAAAGCTGTCGATCTGCGACCCGCCATGCCAGGAGCAATCCGTCGCGTGCCGGCAAGAGCAGAGCCTGTCGGCGAGATCGCAGCGGCATCGGCGCCCGGAATGGACGCCGGTAGTGCCATAGGGCAAGTGACTGCATCGGTCGTGGCCTCTCTAGTATAGGGAGTATTGGGCGTTATGGACGGCGTTTAAATTTACTGAAATCCGGGTCCCGTTTTTGCAGATAGGCGTCCCGGCCTTCCTGGCCCTCTTCGGTCATATAGAACAGCATGGTGGCATTACCGGCCAGCTCTTGAATGCCGGCCTGACCATCGATACCGGCATTAAAGGCCGATTTTAGTGTGCGCAGCGCCATGGGCGAATGCTGCAGGATTTGGCGACACCAGCTGACCGACTCGCGTTCGAGCTCGACCAATGGTACGACCTTATTGACCAGGCCCATGGTCGCAGCTTCCTGAGCGTCGTACTGGCGACACAGGAGCCAAATTTCGCGTGCTTTTTTTTGCCCGACCACACTGGCCATATAGCTGGCGCCAAAGCCGCCATCGAACGAGCCGACCTTCGGCCCGGTCTGACCAAAGCGGGCGTTATCGGCGGCAATGGTCAGGTCGCATACTAGATGCAGGACATGGCCACCGCCGATGGCAAAGCCGGCCACCATGGCGATAACCGGCTTGGGGCACGAACGGATCATGCGTTGCAGGTCGAGCACATTGAGGTGAAAGACGCCGCTGTCATCGGCATAGCCGGCATCACCGCGCACCCGTTGATCGCCGCCGGAACAGAACGCCAGATCGCCCTGGCCGGTCAATAGAATTACCCCGACCGACTCATCATAGCGCGCCAGATGCAGGGCCTGGATCATCTCCTGAACAGTTTGGGGCCGAAAGGCATTGCGGACCTCGGGTCGGTTGATGGTGATCTTGGCGATGCCGTCGGTCCGATGAAAATAAATATCGTTAAAGTCGGCCGAACAATCCTGCCAGGCTGCGCCGGGCTTAATGGTGCTAAGAGACGAATCTGTTTTAGTCATGGAGTACCTGCGTTAAGAAAGAGCTGAGAAAGTCGGCATAGACCTGGGGCGATTGGTGATGGCAGTTATGACCACTATTGGGCATCTGCTGCCAGATTAAATTGGCGCGCCGGGCTGCCAGCTGTTGGGCCAGGGCGCCGTATTTGGCATCTTGGGCACCACTGATATAGAGCAGTGGCCGAGGCAGTTGCGCCGCCTGGGTCCAGTAATCGGGTTGGCCTGCCAAGCTGGCGGCGCTCAGCAGATCGGCCAACCGATCGGGCTGCTGTGCTGAGCGTAAATCGATTAGCTCAGCCCGCTCTGACTCACTGAGGTGGGCGAAAACCGCTTGCCGGTACCAGCGATCCAGCGTCTGGGCGAGCGGTTTGGTGCGCAAAGCGTCGGACCATTGGCGGTCGTGCTGCCGACGCTGGTGGCGGGCCGAAGCGGTACTGAGACCCGGATGGACGCTTTCCAGCACCAGGGCCTCCAACCGGGTTAGCCAGGTCTGGCTCAGCGCCAAAGCAATACGACCGCCGAGCGAATAGCCGATCAGGGTAAAGCGGTGCGGTAGCAGGGCGGTCCAGTGGTGCTCACAGGCCCGAAGCAGGCCTTGCCAATCGCCTAAGGGTTGACCCTGTTCGTCTCGATCGGGCACCGTCAGCAACAGACATTGATAGCGCTCCGACAGTTGCTCGACCACCCTATGCCAGTCAGCGGGGCGGCCGAGGAAGCCGTGAATAAAGACCAAGGTCGGCTTGGAAGTTGCACCCCGCACACTCATCTAAGCCCCCCCCGCCGTGAGTTGCGCGAAGTGCCGATTGATCTGACGAATCTGTTCCGTACTTTGCGCGGCCGGGACCGATATTTCGAGCAGGGTCGCGGTGCCCGGAAGCATCGCCCGATCGATCTGTTCGTCCAATTCGCTTAAGTTCGTCGGGCGAGCATAGGCCAGATGAAACTGGGCCGCCGCCGCGGCAAAGTCGAGATCGTGTGGACATTGAAAAAAGTCTCGATGAAGCGCGCCCAATTGGGCCGCCGGCAGCAGGTTAAAGATGGCACCGCCATTGTTGTTTAACACCAACACCAGAATGGCCTGGCCGGTTCGGGCTGCAACTCGGTTCACCAGGGCCAGACTATTTAGGTCATAGAGCGTCGAGGTATCGCCGATTACCAAGACCAGCGGCTCGACCGCGGTCGCAGCGACGCCAGCGGCCGTGGCCACTAGACCGTCGATACCACTGGCCCCCCTGTTGCTGAACACCGGGTAGGCGAGCGCCGGCTCGGCATACATATCGAGCAAGCGGATACTCAGACTGTTGCCGGCGAACAGCCGACAAGTGGCGGGCAGTTGTTGCACCAGTCGGGTCACCGCGCTGATTTCGCTCAGCTCACTGCCGATCAGAGCCGGCAGCTGCGCCGCGGCACGTTTATTCCAGCTCTGCAGGGCCGCCACGACTTCTGCACACGGTGGCCAGCCGAGTGGCAGTGCGGCCAACTCGCGCAGGAAGTCGGGTAAGCTCTGCTGCCGCTGCTGGGCCCGGTGGTTGGGATCGAGATAGTCGCGCTGGCCATCGACTATGAGATGCTCGCCGTTAAAGGTTCCGAGCCAGGCCAATAGGCGCTTACTGATGAGCTGGCCGGAGAATTGAATGACCCGCTCGAATCGGTTTAGCGTTTGCACGAAATGCGCGTTATTCAATAGCAGATCGGCATAGTGAATAACCCACTCGGACGGGTGCAGGCGAAGCTGACTGTTTAGATCGGCCAGGATCGGTAGCCGATAATGTTGGCAATATTCCAGCAAGCGGGCCGCCTCACTTGGACTGAGCCGACCGGCGACAATCAGGGTTTGGTGGGGCGTCGCCAAGTCCACGTCGGCTTGGGCCCTGCGCGGCATGGATCTGCTGAGCGTAAAGGCCGGTAAGGCCGGTAAAGCCATGACGCAGTCTTGCGGTGCCTCGCTCGGATACAGCGGCGCACGAAACGGGCAGTTTAGATGCACCGGGCCCGCTTGATTCAACAACCGATCCAAGGCGGGTAGCCAATGCTCAAAAGCGCTATCGGCATCAGGGGTTGGCAGCGACAGTTGCTCGAGCACCTGGCTGCCAAACAGCTGGCGTTGGTCGATGGCCTGATTGGCGCCGCACCCGAGCAGCTCATCGGGGCGATCAGCACTGATCACAATCAGTGCTGTATGGCAGTGCCGGGCCTCGACCACGGCGGGCAGTAAATTGGCCACCGCCGTGCCTGAAGTGGTCAGGATGGCCACCGGTTGGGTAAGGGCTTTACTTAGACCGAGCGCGAAGAAGCCCAGGCCGCGTTCATCGAAATGCGAGTGCACAACCAGATCTGGATGCGCCTGAGTCAGTTCAACCAGGGCCAGCACCAGTGGTGCACTGCGCGAGCCCGGTGCCAGACACACCTGGCGTACGCCACGGGCATAGAGCCGACTCAGAATTAGCTGGCTCCAGACCTGGTTGAGCGTGCGCAGTGGTCGACTCATTGCTCGATTAGCTCCAGCAGCGTCTGCAGCTTGGACTCGAGTTCGTACCACTCCTGTTCGGCAACCGAGCCGTCGACGATGCCGACCCCGGAGTAGCAAAAGAGCCGATTGTCACGGCACAGGGCCGAGCGAATGGCGACAGCAAATTCTGCCCCAGCGTCCGATACAACCCCCACCGCGCCGCTATACCAGCCGCGTTCAACCGGTTCCAATCGATCGATCAGGTCTTTGGCTGCCTGACGTGGATAACCGCATACCGCCGGGGTTGGATGCAAGGCCTGCACCAGTTGGTGATTGGCCACGCCAGGCTGTAGGTTGGCCTGAATCGGCTGACAAAGGTGTTGAATCGCCGACAATTTAAGAACATGGGCTTTATGCTCGGTATCGATCTCGGTACAGAAGGGCGCCAGCTGCTGGCCGATAAAATCACTCACCAGCCGGTGCTCGCGACGCAGCTTTGGATCGGTCAATAATTGTCGACCGTAGAATAAGTCGTCGGCACGATTGCGCCCGCGCGGCAGGGTGCCGGCAATGGCCTCGGTATCGAGCCGTTGATGGCGGCGGACAAAAAGCCGTTCGGGTGAACAGCCCAAGAAGCGGGTGCCGGACTGACTCAGTAGGAAGCTGAAACTGGCGGGGTTGAGGTCGCGCCAGCGGCTTAAGAGGTCGGGTAAGTTGGCCGCATGGGCCAAGCGCAGGTCGACCCGGCGCGCCAACACGGCCTTTTGAATCTGGCCGTTCGCAATCGCGCTGAGGGTTTGCGCCACCCGATCACGCCAGGCCGCCAGACTCAGGCTGTCCTGACGATGGACAATGGCATTTTTTGCGACCGGTTTGGGTGGGGTATCGAAGCACAGACCGGCCAACAGTTGGGTCAGCCTTTTGGTCTGCTGGTGCCAACTGCTGCGCGTCGCGCTGTAGAGATTAAAGCCGAGCTCGAATTGACCGTGCCGTTGCTGCACAAAGCACAGTGGTGCTTGAAAGCTGACGGCCTTAAAAGTCTGCCAAGGCCCTGTCATGCCGTTGTCAAAGCCTATCCCGCCTAAAAAAACGGCACCCGTTCCGATGCTGCTAGCCCGCTCAAGTGCCGTCTCGATGTCGGCCATAACTCGGTCGACTTGGCTGAACTCGGTTGCCTCAATCAGCAATGCCCGATCCAAGCCGGCCAGAGCAAACTGACTGTCCCGATTTTGCCAATAGGATTGCTCCGGGTGCGGGTTGTCGGCCAACCATCCGAGCAGATCGATAGCGGGTATGTCGATCGAGATATGAATCAGTTGATTTAGACTGGGGGTTAATTGGGCTAGGCGACTTGTCAATTGGTGCACTGCCCGTTGAAAGGCGTTCTTTGGCCCGTTGGTCAGTGCAGGCTTGGGCCGGAGCTGAGGCCGACCCGACTCTAAATATTGTTCAGACATATATCCCTTGCCCTATTTCAATAAGTCAATAAGCGTTACAGCCTAACCACTCGCTCAGATGATTGCCCTGATCACAGTCAAACCAAGGCTAATCGGTTCTAGCCAGCGCGGTTGTCTTGGTTGCCGCAGCGCTCGGAGGTCAAAACGAATTAAATTTTGCAGGAGGCCGCAGACAATTCGCACAGCGCAGGTCTAATAGGGCGCATCCGCCGCCCCTATTTTATAAGTATAGTGATTATTTCGAAAAAAAATGAGTCTGTAATTAAGTTACTGAATTGGGGTTAAACCGGTACTTTATTTCGTAATATCACCACATGGATTTATACCAAGTGGAAATTTTTTTATGACAAGTTGAACTCTATAGTGGGTTCATGCAAGGGAACTATTATTAAGGAATAACTGTCAATAAGTTTATAAACAAAGGTGCTCAAGACTGTATCGGCATCTGATCCTAGTCAATTAGTGCCAGTCTTTTAGGCTCATAAACGGTCTATAATTAAAGCACTGTCAGGATGCAAGCGAGCATCTGTGGCTGTTAGAGGGTATCGGCTAATGTAGTTTTGTTTCAGCGAGGTGGACTGCCAGGCGGTTTGTCAGTAATTAATTGACGATTTTTGGTTATGAGGGATGGCCGCCACCCTATAGACTGCGCCTACTGAATTCGTGTTAAAAATCAACGAACAATAGCTGTGGAAACCCAATGCCTGGCTCAGTAATAGTTTACTCAATCATGGAGAATCATTATGAATGCCAACACACAATTTGTTCACGTTGACTTACCGACCACCAAGTTGCTTGAAATTGCCGTGCGCAAAGAAGAGGGTCAATTTGCCGCCAATGGCGCCTTTGTTGCCGTAACCGGTGAGCGAACCGGTCGTTCGCCTAAAGATCGCTTTATCGTTGACGATGCTGAGATCCGTGACCAGGTGCAATGGGGTCCCATCAACCAGCCCTTTGCGGTCAACAAATTTGATGCCCTATGGCACCGAGTGACGCAATACCTGGCAGACAAAGAGCAGTTTGTCGGTCACCTGGAAGTGGGTTCCGCCGCTGAACACATGCTGCCGTTGCGCGTTACCACCGAGCGGGCTTGGCATCAAATTTTTGCTCGCAATCTCTTTATTGTCCCAGAGCAGTGGAACAGCAACGACAAGCCGGCTTGGGAAGTACTCAATGTCCCGGGTTTTGTCTGCGATCCGGAACGCGATGGTACGCACAGCGATGGCGTCGTAATTGTCTGTTTCGCCCAGCGCAAAGTGTTGGTCGCGGGCCTGCAGTACGCCGGTGAAATGAAGAAGTCGTTGTTTTCGGTACAAAACTTTCTCTTACCCGCCAAAGATGTATTACCCATGCATTGTTCGGCCAACGTCGGCGAAGATGGCAAAACCTCGCTGTTCTTTGGCCTGTCGGGCACCGGCAAGACCACGCTTAGCGCGGACCCAGAACGCTTTTTGATTGGCGATGACGAGCACGGCTGGGGTCCGGGTATCGTGTTTAATATCGAAGGCGGCTGCTATGCCAAGACCATCGATCTGAGTCAAAAGAACGAACCGATGATCTGGGACGCCATTCACTTCGGCACTATCCTGGAAAACGTCGTTTTGGACGAGCAGCGGGTACCGGACTACACCGATGTATCCTTGAGCCAGAACGGCCGTGCGGCCTATCCGCTCAGCCATATCGGCAAGCGTCAGCTGTCCAACCAGGGGGCTGAGCCGAACGCGGTGGTGTTTTTAACCTGCGATCTCAATGGCGTCTTGCCACCGGTTTCCAAGCTGACCAAAGAAGCGGCGGCCTATTACTTCCTCAGCGGCTACACCGCGCTGGTGGGTTCAACCGAAGTGGGCATGGGCACAGGGATCAAGTCGACCTTTTCGACCTGTTTCGGCGCACCGTTCTTTCCGCGTCCGGCCGGCGTATATGCCGAGCTGCTGATGAAGCGCATCGTCGCTAGCGGCGCGGCCGTCTATATGGTCAATACCGGCTGGACCGGCGGACCGTTCGGTGTCGGCAAACGCTTCGATATCCCGACCACTCGGGCGCTGATTTCGGCGATCACCAGCGGTGCGCTTCAAGACGCCCCAACCGAGCATGTGGCGGAATTGAATCTGGATATTCCACTTTCCGTTCCGGGCGTTGACAGCGGACTGCTCAATCCGAGACTCACTTGGTCCGATCCAGCGGCCTTCGATGAGCGAGCCAAACTGCTGGCCCAGGAGTTTCACGCGAACTTCGCCAAATACCAAGTCAGCGATGCCATTGTGCAGGCCGGGCCGAAAGTTTAGCCGCTCGCAGCCAGCAAAAGTCCGCCTCGTGCGGGCTTTTTTGGCTCTAGGATTCGCTATCGGTCAAGGCGCTGCTAAGATTGCGGACTATTGCTAAAAACAGTTTCTGAGTGGTGCTTGGATGCCAGTCTTTACGGGTGGTAATGCCAATCGGCCGATCGGTGTTAGCCAAATCGAAATCGATGACCGTCATTAACCCAAATTCCTCCTCTTGCTTAATTTGGTGGCGGGAAATAAAGGTTAATCGATTGCTGTCTAGCAGCAGTTGGCGAATCACAATTTGCGAGCTGCATTCGATCAGCCCCTTGTACACAGCTGGTTGTTGGGCGGCAATGAGTTGATCGAACATGGCGCGTGCCGGCGTACCCTGGCGCGGTACGACCCAGCCATACTGGCCTAACTCGGCCAGGCTCGGTTGAGTACTTTGCGTCAAGGGGTGTTGGGCTCGGCCAACAATCGACAGGGGCGTTAAAAATAGCGTTTCCTGCTCGATGTCGGTACTCGGTAGGGGTATGCGCAGCGCGCCGATTAATAGATCGAGTTCACCGCGTAACAGTCGCTGAAGTTGATCGTCATAGGGGCCTTCGACAATCTCAATGCGGATTTCGGGCTTCAGTTGTGCCAGTCGGTTGATCGCCGCAGGCAATATATAGGTGCGTGCCAGCGGCATGGATCCGACGGTGATCTTGGTGGTGTCGGTACCGTTCAATTCACCTAGCTCATATTGAGCCAAATCCAGCTCACGCAGTGCTAACTGGGCAAAACGGGTGAGGCGCCGCGCCGCCTTGGTCAGTGAGATGCCAATACTGGTTTTTTCAAACAGCCTGAGGTTGAGTAGATCTTCCAGGTCGCCGGCGGCGCGATACACTGACGGCTGTGACACGCCTAGGTGGCGCGCCGCGGTGCTGTAGCTGGTGGTCTGCAGTAAGGCGAGCAGGGTCCGTACTTGGACGTGTGAGAGCTGGTCTTCGATGGCGATTTTCGAGCGCGCCTGCGGATGGATCCGTTCGCCACTGCGTAACGCTTCGCGCACGCCCTGTTTTAAATAGTTCAGCGCGCGGGTCACGCGGATTAGATACAGGTCACCGGCGTCGGTCAGAAACATACCGTTATGGCGGCGTAAAAAAAGTGGCATGCCGAGGTAGGTCTCCAGCCGGGCGATGGCCTGAGTCACGGCCGACTGGGTGAGGAAGATGTTTTCTGCAGCCGCCTTGACGCTATGCAATTGGGCGGTTTCTTTGAAAGCCCGTAAGTGCCTGAAATTCAAAGAAATTATTTTCATGACGCCCCTGTTTGAAGTCTGCAATAAAATAAACTTATAACATAAACTAATACCTTGTAAAGAAAATATGAATGGTATTGCGGTCTGGGAGCACAGATACTTAATAGGTGAATAAAGGCCGGGTTTAAACCGGCCATTCGAGGAGTTCACTTAAATCGAGATCCTAGCCGCCCCACACGGCGTCCAGAGTTCTGGCGCGTAAGGTCTATCGGTCTGGAAAGCCTAAAATCACTCTTATATTAGGGTGCTATAACAAAAATTATGAGGTACTCACGATGAAGAAGCTGTTTTCAACCACCCTATTAGTTTGCGCTCTGAGCGGCGCTAGTATCGCCGTCCAGGCCGCTGATGTGACCTTGCGTGTCGGACATTTGTGGCCCGCAGTCGCCGGTCCCCATACTCAATTGATGGATGTTTGGGCGAAAACTATCGAGCTGGAATCCAAAGGCCGCATCAAGGTTGAGGTTTATCCGAGCGGCACGTTGGCCGCGCCACCGGCTCAATACGATGCGGTTAAGAATCGCATCATGGACGTGACTGCAACGGTACTGGGCTACACCGCAAACCGTTTTCCGCTGACCCAGGTCGTTGAATTGCCGGGCGTCGTTGAAAATGGCAAGCAGGGTTCTTGTGTGGTCCAGAAGCTATTTGACGAGGGCACCTTGGCCAGTGAATTTACCGATACCCATCCCGTCTTTATGTTCACCCACGGTGCCGGTCTGTTCCATGTTAAGGGCGCTTCAATCAAGGAACCAAGCGATCTGAAAGGTCTACGCATTCGCCGTCCGACCACCGTGGTCGCCGGTATCCTCGAAGAACTGGGTGCTCAGCCAGTTGGTATGGCCGCGCCGGAAAGTTACACCGCTATGCAACGCGGTGTGATCGATGGTGTCGCCTTGCCGTGGGAAGGCGCCTTGTCGTTCCGCTTGAATGAACTGTCTGATAGCCATACCGAAGTTGGCGGTATGTACACGCTCACCTTTATCGTCACCATGAACAATAGCGTCTACGATAGCCTGTCTGCTGAAAACAAAGCAGTGATTGATGCCAATAGCGGCATGGATTGGGCCGTCAAGGCCGGTATGGTATTTGATGATCTTGATGTGAAGGGTCGTGCTCAAGCCGTAGCGGCCGGTCACGAAATCATTCAGATCGAAGGCGGCACCAATAACCCGGCCTGGAAAGGTCCAGTTGAACGCGCCAGCAAAGCCTACTTAGACGATCTTGAATCCCGTGGCATCCCCGGTCGTGAGGTCTACGACCGCGCCATCGAACTGAGCGGTGAATGTAAGGCCTAAGGCCAGCCAGCTGAACGATCGCTAGATCGTTCTCAAATACCCTGTCAGCGCAGTGCTTTAATTTAGCCGCTGACAGGTTTTCAGTATCACAGGAGTCTTACTGTGCGTCAGTTGATCGCTACTGTTCGTCTATTATCCTTCTATTTAAACGTGCTGGGTGGTATCTGCCTGGTTTCAATGATGGTGTCGGTGTTAGCCGATATCAGCACTCGGACCCTCTTTGGTATGACCGATGGGGCTGTCGATCTGACCTTTACCGGCAGTTTTGAATTGGTGCGCTATGGTCTGTTATTCGCCATGGTGTTCAGCATGCCCTATTGCCTCGACCGCGGCCAGGTAGTCGTGGAGCTCTTTACCGAAGGCTTATCGGTGGCCACCAAGGCCCGAATAGCAGCCTTTTTTACCCTGTTTTTTGGCATCTTTGGTGCTCTGATGTGTTATCGATTGTTGCACTCAGCCAGTGCCGCACGGCTGACCGGCGAAACTACCCAGGATTTGCTGGTGCCGATGAGCTCGATCTACACCGTGGCCGCCGTTGGCATGGCCATGCTCGCCCTGCGCGGTCTATCTCTGGCCTATTCGCTGTGGTACCAACGTGATGGAGATGTGGTATGAGTTCCCAATTGATAGGCCTGCTCTGTATGGCCGGTATGCTCGGAGCGATCGCGCTGCGTATGCCCATTGCCCTGGCCATGGCACTAACCGGTTTTATCGGGTTTGGCTGGGTGGTGGCCTTTGGTCCGGCCGTTTCGATTCTTGAAAGCGGTGCTATGGATACCTTAACCAACTACAGCTTTAGTCCGATCCCGATGTTTATTTTGATGGGGGTGTTCGCCTCTAAAGCGCGCATGTCGAGCGAGTTGTTTAATGGCGCAAAAACGCTCTTTGGTGCCTGGCGCGGTGGCATGGCTTTAGCCGCTGTAACCTCTTGTGGCATCTTTTCTGCCATCTCCGGGTCCAGTTTGGCCACCGCCGCCAGCATGGCCAAGGTGGCACTGCCGGAAATGAAAAAGAATGGCTACGCCTCGTCATTGGCCACGGGCACCTTGGCCGCCGGCGGCACCCTAGGCATTATGATTCCGCCCTCGATCGCGTTGCTGCTCTATGCCCTGCTGACCGAGCAGTCGGTCGGCGATATGTTTATCGCCGGGGTGATGCCGGGTCTCTTGGGTTTGCTGCTCTATATGGTGGCCATTGCGGTCACCGTGTGGCTTAAGCCTGAACTGGCGCAGCCAGGTGAAGCAACCACGCTGCGCCAAAAGATTATGGGCCTAAAGGGAGTCTTGCCTTTCGGTCTGGTCTTCGCGCTGATTATCGGTGGTATTTATGGTGGCATCTTTACGCCCACCGAAGCGGCCGCTGTGGGCGCCTTTGGTACGCTGTTGATTGCTTTGTACCGCGGTTTATCCTTTCAGGATTTCACTGACGCGGTACAGGAAACCCTGATTATGGCCACACTGATCTTCTTTATGGTGATCGGTGCCAATATCTTCGGCTACTTTCTGTCCGTGTCGCGGGTGTCCTTTGCCCTAGTCGAACTGGTCGGATCCATGGATCTCAGTCCGGCGCTGATTCTGCTCTGTATCCTGACCCTCTATATAGTGCTCGGTATGGTCATGGACAGCATTGCCATGTTGCTGCTTACCGTGCCGGTGGTCTTCCCCCTGGCGATGCAGGCTGGGTTCGACCCGATCTGGTTTGGTATTATTACGGTGATCACCGTAGAGCTGGGGCTGATTACGCCGCCGATTGGCATGAATGTGTTTGTGATTAAATCGGTCGCAGAGGATGTCAGTATCGTCGAAATTTTCAAGGGCGTCGTGCCCTTCGTTATATCAGACATAGTGCGCCTCGGACTGATTATCGGCTTTCCATTCCTGGCCCTGGGCCTAGTGAATTAACAACAGACGGGTTGCCGAGCGGCCACCCGAGGAGGCAATTATGCATAAAGTCGTACAGAATATTCTGCGTGCCGATCCGGCGGTCATCGCCGGCTTAGCCGAATGCGGCGTGGCCACCGTGCACGAGGCCCAGGGCCGGATTGGCCTATTGGCCGACTATATGAGGCCGATTTACCGCGGTGCCAAGCTGGCCGGTTCCGCCGTGACCATCTCGGCGCCGCCGGCAGACAACTGGATGGTGCACGTCGCCATCGAACAGGTGCAGCCCGGCGACTTGCTGGTGCTGGCGTCCACTTCGCCGTCCAATGCCGGTTACTTTGGTGACCTGCTGGCCACGTCGTTGATGGCCCACGGTGGCGTGGGCCTGATCATCGACGCCGGGGTACGCGATATTGCCGACCTGACCGAGATGGGTTTTCCGGTCTGGTCACGTTCGGTGTTTGCCCAAGGGACCGTTAAGGAGACCCTGGGTTCGGTCAACGTGCCGGTGGTCTGTGCCGGGGCACATATCTACCCAGGCGATGTGATCGTCGCCGATGATGATGGTGTTTGTGTGGTCCGCCGCGAAGATGCCGCAGCCGTCCTTGTCAAGGCGCAGCAGCGGGTGCGTGAGGAGACGGCCAAACGCGAACGGATGGCCAGCGGCGAGCTGGGGCTCGATATCTATTCGATGCGCGAGCGTCTAGCCGCAAAGGGTCTAATCTATGAGTAATGCGACCGCCTGCATGTGGATGCGCGGCGGGACTTCCAAAGGCGGTTACTTCTTAGCACAAGATCTGCCAGCCGATCCGGCACAGCGCGATGCGTTCTTGTTGCGCATTATGGGCTCGCCAGATCGTCGCCAGATCGATGGCATGGGCGGCGCAGACCCATTGACCTCGAAGGTTGCAGTCATTCAGCGCTCGAATCGGCCCGGTATCGACATCGACTATTTGTTTTTGCAAGTATATGTGGACCAGGCCTTGGTAAGCGATGCTCAGAACTGCGGTAATATATTAGCCGGCGTCGGGCCTTTCGCTATTGAACGTGGTCTGGTCACAGCGGGCGATGGCCTGACCCACTTGACCATCTACATGGAAAACACCGGGCAGATTGCCATCGCAGAGGTCCAAACCCCTGAAGGTCAGGTGAATTATCAGGGCAATACCCAACTCGATGGGGTGCCAGGTTCCAGTGCACCGGTCTTGATCAGTTTTTCCGACACCGCCGGGTCCAGCTGCGGGGCACTCTTGCCCACCGGTAATGCCTTCGATACGGTCGACGGTCATCGTGTGACCCTAATCGACAATGGCATGCCCTGTGTCCTGTTGCGCGCCAAAGATTTTGGCCTCACCGGGGCTGAAGGCCGGAGCGAACTGGATGCCAACAGTGGTCTAAAAGCGCGCTTGGAAGCCATTCGCCTGCAGGCTGGTTATCTGATGAATCTGGGCGATGTAACCGATAAGACGGTGCCAAAGATGACACTAATCAGCGCGGCCCAAGCTGGCGGGGCGGTGCGCACCCAAACCTTTATTCCCCATCGTGCCCACGCTTCAATTGGCGTGCTCGGGGCCGTCTCGGTTGCCACAGCCTGCGCCATCGTCGATTCGGTTGCCCATGAACTTGCCCAAGAGCAGGGTGATCAGATTGCCATCGAACATCCAAGTGGCAGCACCCAAGTGGTTTTAACCCGAGATGCCGAGCAGCAGGTCAGCCAGGTCGCCATGGTGTTGAGCGCCCGCAAGTTGATGGACGGCCAGGTATTTAGTTAAGGTGTAACCTTTTTTAAAGGGCCTCATGCTAAAAGTAAACACTTACTAACAAGCGAAAGCCTGCAACGCCTATCGCGTATCAGGGGCCACCCCAGGCTAATGATTTGGAGCACTGAATGAGTACCGATCTATTAAACTATCACCCCGCGCCGCGCACACCTGCCTTTGTTGCCCCGGTGGGCGCAGTCGATGCCCATTGCCATGTCTTTGGCCCCGCTGCCGAATTCCCATTCGCCGGGGAGCGTAAATACACTCCGAACGATGCCGGCAAGGCTGCGCTGTTTGCGCTACGGGATCATTTAGGCTTTAGCCGCAATGTGATCGTTCAGGCCTCATGCCATGGCAAGGATAACGCGGCCATGGTCGACGCCTTGGCGTCGGCCGGCGAACTAGCACGCGGAGTCGCGGTGGTCGATAAGTCGATCAGCGTGACAGAACTGCAGGCAATGGATCGAGCGGGTGTGCGCGCGGTGCGCTTTAACTTTGTCAAGCGCTTGGTCGACACCACGCCCTGGGCCGATTTTCTAGCCATTGCAGCCAAGATCGAACCGCTCGGCTGGCACATAGTGGTCTATTTTGAGGCGCCAGATCTGGCCGAGCTAACCCCGTTGCTACAACAATTTAACTGCCCGGTGGTGATCGACCACATGGGCCGACCCGATATAGCGGCCGGAGTCGACGCCGACGGTTTTCAGGCCTTTATTGCCTTGTTGCAAGACCACCCCAATATGTGGACCAAGGTCAGTTGCCCAGAACGCCTAAGTGACCTAGGACCCGCAGCCGACTACGCCGATGTGGTGCCCTTTGCCCGTACCCTGGTAGAGCGCTTCCCGGATCGGGTTTTGTGGGGTACCGATTGGCCGCACCCCAATATGACCAGCCATATGCCCGATGACGGTCAGCTGGTCGATGTCATTCCACAGATTGCGCCGACGGCCGATCTGCAGCAGCAGCTCTTGGTCGACAATCCGATGCGCCTCTATTGGTCCGATGGCGCAAGTCGATAACCGCAGCCTGAGGCCAAAAAGAGGTCAGGATCGAAACCACTCGAATGCAACCAATCGAATG
>NZ_CEYAVF010000018.1:36948-41948 GCF_982785585.1 Reinekea sp.
AACCAATCGAATGAAACATCGGTGAGCGGTAAGCTCACTTGTGTTAAAGCTTACTAGGAGAACTGATTATGAACGTCTGTATTGCCGGCGCCGCTGGTGCCTTTGGCATCAAACATCTGGACGCTGTGGCGCAAATCCCCGACGTCACCGTTACGTCCGTGGTCGGCGCCGATCGCGCCGAGATGCTCGCCTTCGCGGCCGAGCGGGGCATTGCTCACGCCACCGATGACCTGGCCGAAGCCCTCGCACGCACCGATGTCGATGCCGTGATCCTGGCAACGCCGACCCCTATGCATGCCGCCCAAGCGATGCAGTGTTTGCGTGCCGGCAAGCATGTGATGGTCGAAATTCCGATGGCTGACAATTTAGCCGATGCCCAGGCCCTGGTGCAGTTGCAGCAGGAGACCGGTCTAGTGGCCATGGCCGGGCACACCCGGCGTTTTAATCCGAGTCATCAATGGATGCACCAACGCATCGAGGCGGGCGAATTAACGCTGCAGCAATTGGACGTGCAGACCTATTTCTTCCGTCGCAGTAACACCAATGCCCTGGGCCAAGCGCGCAGCTGGACCGACCATCTGCTTTGGCACCACGCTTGCCACACCGTGGACCTATTTCAATATCAGACCGGTGCCGCGGCCAGCCAGGTGCAGGCCATGCAGGGCCCGATCCATCCAACATTGGGCATCGCCATGGATATGAGCATTGGCCTGAAAAGCCCAGGCGGCGCCCTGTGTACCCTGAGTTTGTCGTTCAATAACAACGGCCCGTTTGGCACCACTTTCCGTTATATCTGTGACCAAGGCACGTACGTGGCGCGCTACGATGACTTGTTTGATGGCAACGACCAGCCCATCGACCTGAGCGACGTGGCGGTATCGATGAATGGTATTGAATTGCAGGATCGGGAGTTTTTTGCTGCCATCCGTGAAGGGCGTGATGCCAACGCCAGTGTCGCTCAAAGTCTGCCCGCAATGGCGACATTGCATCGGTTGGAAGCGCTGTTGCAGGACTAGGGCAAGATGAGCTGAGCGCGCCCGAAGCAGGGTCAGCGCTCCATATTTATAGCCTCTAACCGGCACTGAGCGTTCAGACCGCCGTTCAACAAACCTACATGCCCCCTCGCGGGCATTTTTCTTGTGTCGTCACATCAACCAATCTGGCTCATTTAAGCCGTATTAGAGGCGAAAGACCAGTTGTTGCAGAGGCTGTGGGCCGATAACGCGGCAGGGCCGAATATGGCAATTGGCGGTATAATAGCCAAGCTGCAGTGTGAAAATGAACACTCGTTGTGCATGTTTTTGTGACACCAGCAGATGTAAAAACCACTTCGAAGAAGAAATCAGGCAATTAACAGCATTATTCCCGGTTTATTTGCCCTAAATAAGTCCTTTTATCTGTATAAATGTTAAAATCAGTGCCATGTCCTCTTGATTGTGAACCATTATTGACTCAAGGAGCGAATTGTATTGATGGTAACTTACGTAGGTGAATACTAATTCAAGTCATTGGAATCGTTCACCTGCTAATGGGTAGGCTTTTTTCAAGTCACCGAGCAAAAAGGATGATTCGGATTTAACTCATAACAATAATCAAAACTACAAAAATATTTGGAGATTAATCAATGATCAAAACAAAAGACTTCGCCACATTCAAGAGCGCAAAGATGCTTAAATCCGTTGCCGTCATCGTTGGCGCAGCGTCCTTAATGTTAACAACCGTCCATGCCGACCAGCTGGATACGGTAATTAAGCGTGGAACACTAAACTGTGGTGTTGTTCTGGATTTCCCTCCGATGGGTTACTTCGACCAAGATAATAACGCAGCCGGTTTCGACGTTGATTACTGTAATGATTTAGCAGCAGCCTTAGGTGTTAAATCCAACGTACTTAACCTGACTTGGGGCGATCGAATTCCTTCCCTAATTTCAGGTAAGACCGATGTTGTTGTGGGTTCCACATCTGATACCTTAGAGCGAGCTAAATCCGTAGGTTTCAGCAGCCCTTACTTCGTGTTCAAATTCCAAGTATTCTCTAAGTCTGGCTCCAACATAAACTCTTTTGATGACCTCAAAGACGTCAAGGTCGGTGCTGCACTCGGAACTACTTATGAGACTGAATACTTAGCCTATGCCAAAGCACAAGGTTGGGGTGACAGCAACTACACCGCCTTTAAATCTGAAAACGATGCTTTCTTAGGTTTATATCAGGGTAAAGTTGACGCAATCATCAGTACTAATACCAACATTGCGACAAAACTGCAGACTGCCGAGTTTAAAGACTATGCTGCGGGCCCATTCGTGCCAAACTATGACGATGTTGTTGGCCTGATTGCCAAGCGCAGTGAATTGGCTTGGATCAACTACCTAAACTTATTCCTGGTTCATCAGATCCGTGATGGCAAATTGAATGAGCATTACAACCAGCATTTTGGCTCTGACGCGCCTGCCGATCTTATTCAGTCGCTACGTGACAACAAGTAAAAACTTAAAAAACTGCTGGCCATATTTTTTATATGGTTAACCTAATACGCAGTTAGCTCAAACGAACCTCTGTGTATGCAGAGGTTCGCATTAACAAACCCTGCCCATATGCTAGTAAAGCACCGTATAGTTCGATACAACGCCATATTAAGAATCGTCAATAATATGCTGGCGACGTAACGTGAACAGTCAACCAATAGCACTCCGGTAATTAGATAGAGTTTTCAACTATGGATTATGAATTTCATTGGAATACCGTGCTGCAAAAATTGCCCGAGATGTTAAGCGGCGCTTTTGTTACCTTGCATGTGTCCGTACTATCGATGCTGATCGGTATCGTGTTTGCGGTGTTGTTGGCAATTGTCAAAATGAACAATATCAAGCCTTTTTCATACGTGGCCGTGGCCTGGGTTGAAGTTGCCCGTAATACGCCCGCTTTGTTTCAAATTTACATGGCCTATTTTGGTTTAGGCGCTTTCGGTATTCATCTAAGCCCCTATACCGCAGTATTGTCGGCACTGATATTTATCAATGCCGGTTATTTGGTTGAAACATTTCGAGGGGGGTTTGACTCCATTCCCAAAACCCAATACAGCGCCTCAAAATCATTGGGTATGACCGGTTTCCAAATTTATCGCTACATCCTATTGCCACAAATGTTCAGGCGAATTTATCACCCAATGACCAACCAATTTGTGTGGTCTATTCTTATGAGTTCGTTGGGCATATTAGTGGGCATGGGTGAGCTTTCGGGTGAAACACAGCGCCTACAATCGCTTTCTTTCCGTACCCTTGAGTTTTTCATGGTTGCAGCTTGCATGTACTACGTCATTACCAAATTAGTGTTGCTGGCGGCATCGCTAGCGGCCAGAAAGCTGTTTCGGGGAGAAATCTAATGGGGTCATTATTTACACCTTTATCCTGGAACGATACTGGCTTCATACTCATCGGTATCTGGAACACCATCATAATTTCCGTGGTGGCGATTGTTATTGGTACCTTGCTGGGCATAGTGATCGGTTTTATTCGCTCTGAAAGCAGTAAAGTGACCAATACCCTGTTGGGCGCACTGTTGGATATCCTGCGCAGTGTCCCATTAATTATACAACTTGTTTTGTTTTCAACCTTTGTCGGGGTGATGGGCCATCCAATGAATCCATTTATTACCGGCTCCATTATTCTATCGCTCTACACCATGGCGTTTATGAGTGAAGTATTTCGCGGTGGCTTCGACAGCGTACCTGCTTCGATGAAGACGGCGGGCCGATCATTAGGCATGACCTATTGGCAAACAGTCTTTTATGTGAGTTTCCCCATTGGCATACGCACCGTCTTCCCGTCGTGGTTGGGCGTGGCGCTCAGTGTCATCAAAGATTCGGCATTGGTGTCTGTTATTGGTTATATGGAATTGCTGCGCACATCCGACCAGCTCATATCACGTACACAACAACCGTTGGAAATTCTACTCGGTGTGGGTCTCTTTTATTTTGTTATTTCTTACCCTCTATCGTTTTACGGTAAGAAGATTGAAAGGAAAATGGCATTATGATTAATATCCAGAACGTTCATAAATCATTCGGTGATTTGGAGGTCCTTAAGGGCATTGATCTGGATGTCAAAAAAGGCGAAGTGCTGAGTATCATTGGCAGTTCCGGCAGTGGTAAGTCGACCTTGCTCTACTGCATTAATGCCATTGAGAAGATTCAAAAGGGCAAAATCATTGTTGATGATATTGATGTGCACCATCCCGATACCAATCAAGATCAGCTTCGACAGAGGCTGGGCATGGTATTTCAGCAATGGAATTCATTTCCGCATTTAACCGTGCTTGAAAATGCCGCTCTTGCGCCTAGGGTTGTAAAGAAAATGAGTAAAGACGAAGCTATGGCAATAGCTGAAAAAGAACTCATTCACGTTGGCTTAGGTGACAAGTTTGACGTCTACCCAACCAAATTGTCGGGCGGTCAACAGCAGCGGTTGGCCATTGCACGCGCCCTGGCCATGAAGCCAAACTATATGCTCTTCGATGAAATTACATCAGCGCTAGACCCGGAGCTGGTCGGCGAGGTGTTAGACACATTGCGAATTCTGCGTGAAGATGGCATGACCATGATTTGTGTCACCCATGAGATCGCATTCGCCCGTGATGTGTCCGACACGGTTGCCTACTTTCAACACGGCGTGATCGAAGAAATGGGACCGCCGGATCAAGTGATCTCAAACCCGCAAAAAGAAACGACTCAAAAATTCTTGAGTAAGGTTTTGAGTTAATAGAGTGGCAATTCGGGTCAGCGCCACCTGGCCCGAATTTTTGTTAGCTGGGTGAAGTAAATTACACCTTGCAAAAAAACTCCCCCACCGAAGGCCGTCAAAATATCAAAATAAAATTAATAAAGTGGAATTGGCAGCGCATGGGCTGTATCGGTTAGCCTTAATTTTGTATTTAGATGCTTCACCTCAGGAAGCGCCGCCAAAAAGAGCTATGTCGGGCCCTGTTCGGTAAACTACAACCAATCTA